>JAPOTI010000054.1 GCA_026709265.1 Paracoccaceae bacterium
AAAAGGCCGTTGACTGCCTCTACGAAGGTAGCTGATAACGGGGGCAAGTAGTTACGATAAACTGTCATGACCAATCTGGCGACATGATCTGTGGCGCGTCCATCAACCTGAGAATTTGCGACAAACAGGGGGCCTCACCGGCGGCTGATCAGGACGTCTGGGCCGCAGTGGATCTTGCGTCGGCGGTCGACAGTGACAGTGTGTCGGTGGGTGTCCCGCCGCCAGGCACACGCGTCGTGCCACGACGAAAATTCGGCCCTTCATGGATTGACGCAAATGCACACAACGTTAAAGATGGGTTAGAATTCGGGTGGCCAAACCCGGCGCAAGTCAGCTGCCAAGGCAAACTTATGGCTTCGGCAGGTTTGCTGCAGTCGATTGCAACCTCAAATGCAGCGTCACCGCTTGAATTTTAAGTCGCATACGTCCTATTGACAAACCAAATCAACTGATCACCATCGGAGGAGATTATGAAAAAATACATATTGACGAACGCGGTTTCGGCTGCTGCCCTGTCTCTGGGACTTGCAGTTGGGGGCATTTCTCATGCGATGACATGGAGTCTCAAAGACGCGGCAGCGCCCTATTCCGGGACAACTGTCGATGTCGTGTTTCTGTTGCGACCGGGTTATGAGGCCATTGAGGCCATGCTACCTGCATTCGAGGATGAAACCGGAATTCAGATCAATATCATTAAACATCCATACGAAAATGCACTGGGCGAACAGGTGCGTGATTTTGTCGCGGATGGCGATCTTGACATCGCGCTGATTGATTTGGTCTGGATCGGAAACTTTGCGGAAAACGAGTGGGTTATTCCGGTTGATGAGCTTCAGGCGAAGTTTCCTGACATCGTCGATCCTGATCTCGATATCAATGATTTCTTTCCACTGGTTTTGAATGCGTTTGGTGGCTGGGACGGCAAAATATATGGCGTGCCGTTCGATAATTATTCCGGACTGCTGTTTTACAACCGGTGCCTGCTCGAAGAGTCTGGCTTTGACGGCCCGCCAGAGACATGGGCTGAATTGAAAGATGTTTACGGTCCGGCGCTGACCAAAGATGGAAAATATGCGTTTGCCCTTCAGTCAAAACGTAATGAAACGCAGTCAGCCGACAGTTTTGCGCGGGTTATCTGGCCATTTGGTGGATCTTTCCTGGATGAGAATTTCCGTTCAAACCTGCTGAGTGAAGAAAGTCAGGCGGGACTCAAATTCCGTCAGGATCTCATGCAATACATGCCGGACGGTATTGTCGCCTACGACCATGCGGAAGTCGTCAACGCCTTCGCTCAGGGCGATGTGGCGATGATCACCGAGTGGTCGGCCTTTTATTCGACCGTGGTAAGTGAAGAGACATCGGCTGTTGCCGATTGCGTGGCAATCGCACCTGAGCCCAAGGGGCCGGCAGGTCGCAAACCTGCATTGGGCGGTTTCTCACTGGCGGTTGCCAGTCAGGCCGATGAGGCCGAGCAGGCGGCAGCCTGGCTCTTCATTCAATGGGCGACATCGAAAGCCAATGCACTGGAATATCTGGAACGCGGTGGCGTTCCCGCCCGCGCGTCCGCCTATGCTGATCCAGCTCTGGCAGAGACTTACACATTCATCCCGGCACTGGTGGAAAGCTGGCAGGATGGTGTGCCGGAATTCCGCCCGCGTTTTGCCGAGTGGCCGGAAATCACCGAGATTGTTCAGGAATGGGGCACGAAGATGATGCTCGGCGAGGTCACCACCGAGGAAGGCGCAGCTGAAATTGGCTCGCGGATGGAGGCGGTTCTTGAAGCTGCCGGCTACTATTCGGGGGACAAACCCTTAGCGCAGTAATGCGAAGTGGTTCGTATTGACCTCTTCGACTGTGGCGCATCCCACGGTACTCGCGGTGGGATGCGCCGAATGCCAAATTGATTGAGGCGGTGAAGCACTGATGCGCGGTCGAGTCTCCCGCTTGACGGTGTTGGCCTTTGTCGCGCCCGCGGTCTTGTCGTTGGCACTTGTCGGAATCGCGCCCCTCCTTTTTGCCGGCTGGACAAGTTTACACTTTTACAATCTGACAAAGCTCCGCCGGGTCGCCTTCATCGGACTTGAAAATTACCAGACGGTCCTCGGCGACGAGGTCTTCTGGCAGGCGGTCGGTCGGACTCTCTTCCTGTTGGGAACGGCCCTTCCAATTCAAATTGCATTCGGTCTCGGTGTCGCGATTATCCTGCATCGACCCGGTCTCAATCTCCTCAAGACACTGACTCGCCTCAGCCTCGTTCTGCCGATGGCAACGACTTATGCAGTGGTCGGTCTCTTGGGCCAGGTGATGTTCAACCAGAAATTTGGTGTCATCAATCAATTGCTCCCCGGACCCGGGATCAACTGGATCGGCGATCCGCAGAACGCATTTATCATGATTATCTTTTGGGATGTCTGGCAATGGACGCCATTTGTTGCTCTGGTTCTTTTGGCCGGATTAACGATGGTTCCCGGTGAGGTTGAGGAAGCAGCGCGTCTGGAGACCAAGAGTTGGTGGACAATCCTGCGCCATGTCCAATTGCCGTTTCTCATCCCCGGTCTTGTCGCGGTGCTTATTCTGCGAACAGCCGATACGTTGAAACTTTTCGATATGGTGTTCACACTGACTCGAGGCGGGCCAGGCGCGGCAACAGAATTCGTTTCACTGATGATACAGCGGGTTGGCTTTCGTGCCTTTGATCAGGGACTGGCTTCGGCGCAAGCCATTATCTTACTGATAATCACGATTATACTGGCGCAGATTTATATCCGCATCTTTTACAAGGAAGTTTGAGTATGTCGCCCCGTCCCATGCGATCACCGAAGCTTCCGCCTGCGCAGCACAAGCGCCCGCCACTCATTTGGGAAACTGTCATTCTGGTCGCAATCATAATCGTTTGTGTATTTCCCTTCTACTGGATGGTGACCACGTCACTCAAGACACATATTGTTGCCCTCGAGGCACCGCCTGCATGGATTTTTGAACCCACTTTCAACAATTACAGCGAAGCCTTGTTCAAGGATGGTGTACTCAGAACCCTGTTCAATTCGCTCATCATCGCCATTTGTACGACGTGTCTGGCATTGATTCTGGGAATTCCTGCGGCTTTTGCCTTGGCGCGTTTTGAATTTCGCGGCAAAAAAGACCTGTGGTTCTGGTTTATCACCAATCGTATGGTCTCACCCATTGTCCTGGCGTTACCGTTCTTCCTGATCGCCAAGAATCTCGGCTTGCTTGATCGACATATCACCCTGATTCTGATCTATCTGACATTTAACCTGCCAATCGTTATCTGGATCGTGACTGATCAGATACGCGGTATTCCTTTCGAACTCGACGAAGCCGCACGGCTCGAGGGTGCCTCACAATTTACCATCATGACCAGGATCTGTCTGCCCCTGGCCATGCCGGGAGTAGCGGTTTCCGCAATTTTTTCATTTATTTTTTCATGGAACGAACTGATGTTCGGTCTGATCCTCACCCGCAATGATGCCAAAACTGCGCCTGCCATGGCCGTTTCATTCATGGAGGGGTATAATCTGCCTTACGGCAAGATCATGGCAACTTCGACCCTGATCGTGATTCCGGTCCTGATTTTTGCCCTTCTTGCATCCAGACATCTGGTGCGTGGCCTCACCATGGGAGCGGTGAAGTAAGCCGTTGGCTGGCAAAGTTTATTCACCGCATTCCCAATATATGTCCGGTTAACAGGCAGGAAGCAGGGTGCGATATGCCACGACACAACTGTAGCGTTGTTGCCGTGCATAGCCGGTTCTCTGGCATGGCGCTGCTGCGAATGAAGCTCCGTTTTCCCCGCAGATCACGCTGGCCGTGTCTCGTCAGATGAAATCTTGTCCGGTACAAATCTATCTATTCGATTGCAGTTTTATGCCGTTCATTTTACGATAAAACCAAGACACGACATTGATTGTTTAACGGTGTCAGGACGTCTGGTGGCGGCAGCATGATTTCTCGTATTGGAGGCAGAATATGGCTGCCACACTTCCATTGACACTGCTTGCACCAATCACTCTTCTCATAGCGGTCGCATTTGGTGTCGGTCGGCAGGGACGCCGCCCCAGATTCTTGCCGTGGATATCGGAAATCTCGGCATTGATGGCGCTGCTGCTGAGTATTGCCGGTATCTGGCAGTTTTCACAACATGGTCCTTCCGACTTCGCAGTTTTGCAAGGAATCATGCTGATCAAGTTCCGCGTGGATTCGGTCAGCGTTGTAATGGTCGCGATCGTGGCTTTCATCGCGTGGATCGTGATGCGTTACAGTCGCTCATATCTCGATGGGGAGAGAAACGAGGGCAAATTTCATTGCTTGATGCTGACGACATTGGCTGCCGCCCTGATCTTTGTTCAATCGGGAAGCCTTGCGGTCCTCATCCTGTCAACAATCGGTGTCGGATTTGGCCTGAAACGACTGCTTCTATTCTATCCTGAGCGCCCGGAGGCGCAGCGCGCCGCGTTGAAATTCGCCTATGTCTGGCATGGCGGGGATGCTGCCCTTGTGCTTGCCGGGGTGGTACTGTTTGTTGCCTTTGGAACGTCTGACATAACGGTCTTGGCGGCGCATGCGGAGTCCGGACATCCATTCGCCCTGAATCTGGCTGTGGCTCTGCTGGTCATCTCGGCGTCTTTCAAGACGGCCCTGTTCCCACTTCACGGCTGGTTGACGGAAGTGATGGAAGCGCCGACCCCGGTTTCAGCATTGTTGCATGCCGGGATCATTAATTCCGGCGGAGTGATGTTGATCACTTTTGCAAACCTGATTCAACAAAGCCCCGGTGTTATGGCTCTGCTGGTGATGGTTGGTGGTTTCACGGCCATTTTCGGCGCGGCAGTGATGCTGACGCAGGCTGCAATCAAGACTGCCCTCGCATGGTCAACGGTGTCGCAGATGGGCTTCATGATGCTGCAATGTGGACTCGGACTTTGGCCATTGGCACTGCTTCATATCGTGGCCCATTCTCTCTATAAGGCACATGCATTTCTGTCAGCCGGCGGTGCCATTGCGGCTGTCGCTGAGTTGCGCCGACCGGGGCCGGTTGCTGTCCCCAGTCTTATGGCCGTGCTCAGATCATTTGCCCTTGCCATCGTGTTATACGCGGCGATTGCAGTGGTTTTTACATCCCTCGCAGGTTATAAGGGGGCACAATCCCTGACCCTCGGTGCGATCCTGATTTTTGGAGTGGCATATCTTGTGGCACAAGGGCTGGCTGATACGGCGCCGAAAGAACTGACCCGGCGCACTGTGCTGGCATCTGTTGCCGTTGCCGTCGCCTACTTTTTCTTTCAGGAAATTGCCGTGCGGATCTGGGGTGCCGCATTGCCACCGGCACCTTTCCCGGGACCCTTGGAATGGGCGCTCATTGTGTTGGCGCTGATATCATTTGGGCTGATCGCATTGGCACAGGCATTGTTTCCGTTATGGGCCCATCATCCGGCGACGACGGGATTGCGCGTTCATATCGCCAATGGTTTGTATTTGAATGCCTTGCTCGACAAGGCTCTTGGAGGTTTCCGTGCGCCGCGATCAGACTGATAGCCTGGTGGTTGAGAGGCCGTCAGGGCCATCCCAGACGGATATTCTCGATGCGGCATCAAAGGTTGTGCGTGCGATACCTCCCGCATTTCCATTGGAGGCAACTGTCGCAGTCAATCCATTTCTTGGCCAGATGGACGAAGATCTGGCGACCGCTTCGGCACGGCTGGAGCGCGTTGCAGGGGTTCGTGCGGTTCAAAAAGGTGCTGACTATGCGGCGGCCATCGGCGACGGGCGCCTGTCCGATCAGATTCTCGCAGAGTCTCTGGAGGCTTCGCCGTCTTCTCTCAAACCCGTCGATGTTGCGGCCCTGAAACATGCTTTGCAGGACGTTCGTGATGAGTCGATGACCGCGTATCCGACGGTGGCAGAGTTGTCGGTCGACGTCACGGGAATTGACTGGCCATCGGTCATCAAGAAGACCACCGGCAGTTGGGCTACAGGTTATTTTGATCAAGGTCAGGCACTCTGGTCACCCAGGGTCAGTGAAAGGGCCTATGACTCTTGGCGCGCCTGGGCCGCCAACGACCTGACCCCGGAAATCGCCGGGCTTTCGGGATTTTGTTCTCATGTCAGCTCGGCACCCGACACATCAGAACGCGCCGTCGTGCGAGCCGTACAGGCGCTCGGCCTCACCACGGATTCAATAGAAACGGTTCTTCATCGTTTGCTGATGGATCTTGGTGGCTGGTCGCAACACGCGCGTTGGTTGCTCTGGCAGGCCGAACTGCAGGGCGAAAACAACCAGGCACTGTTTGATTTGCTTGCTATCCGATTGGTTTGGGAAGAGGCATTGCTGGCGCAATTCGGCAGGGTCAGGGACGATTGGCTGAATGTCGTTGACGCACATGCCGAACCCGTGAAGCCAACCGAAGACATGGTCCTTCTTGCGATTCTGCAAGATGCAATGGAGCGGGTGCAGCAACGCGAAATCGAAAATCTTCTTGCCAGGGGCACCGATTCCAGACATCGCCCCTATCTGCAGGCGGCCTTCTGTATCGATGTGCGTTCAGAGATTTTTCGCCGTGCTCTCGAGAGCCTGGACCCGTCAATCGAGACCATTGGTTTTGCCGGTTTCTTTGGCCTGCCAATTGCTCACAGGGCCTGCGGTTCTGATATTCGTGAGGCACGTCTGCCCGCATTGCTGAAGCCTACGCTCGAGACATCAAGCCATCAACATGCTGCGGGTGAACATCCGGTGCGGATCGCCGCCCGCTCCCGGCGTGCCTGGGGACGTTTCCGTCAGGCAGCCGTGTCGTCATTTGCGTTCGTGGAGTCGGTTGGAATTCTTTATGCGGTCAGACTGTTTCGTGATGCCATCGGGTTGCCTAGCGGCAGCAGGTCCGAAGAGCCACCCCCTTATTTTTATGGTGGACTTGCTGTAGAGGAGAAGGTGGCGACAGCGCGTTCAGTGTTGACAGCCATGGGGATGACCGAGAATTTCGGGAAAATCGTGCTGCTTCTGGGGCATCGCGGGCAGATGACGAATAATCCGCATACCAGCGCCTATCATTGCGGCGCTTGTGGCGGCTATACGGGCGACGTCTCGGTGCGACTTCTCACCGCCCTGCTGAACGACAAAGAGACCCGTGCCGGCCTGGCCGAAACCGGTCTTGTTATTGGCAGCGAGACTCTTTTCGTTGCCGGAATTCATAATACCACGACCGATGATGTCCGAATTTTCCCGGAACGACTTCCAGAGGCGCGGGCCAATGAACTCCGCCGTTTGCGCGTATGGCTGGCCCAGGCCGGAAATATCGCGCGCACAGAGCGTGCCCCACGTCTTCCGCGTGCGTCGGCGCGAACCATTGCAGGGCGCGCACGCAATTGGGCCGAGTTGCGCCCGGAATGGGGTCTTGCCGGATGCACGTCGTTCATTGCTGCGCCGCGGTCGGTCACTCGCGGTCGAAATCTCAGAGGACGTGCATTCCTGCACGACTATAACTGGCGGCAAGATGAGGATTTCTCGATTCTCGAATTGATCCTGACCGCGCCAGTGATTGTCGCGAGCTGGATCAGTCTACAATATTATGGATCGGTCGTGGCTCCGGCCGTTTTTGGCGGTGGCAACAAATTGATTCACAATGTGGTTGGAGGGATTGGGGTTATTGAAGGTAATAGCGGTCGCTTGCGTCCGGGTCTTCCCCAACAAAGTGTCCATGATGGTGAAAATTACGTGCATGCGCCGTTAAGATTGTCAGTCATGGTTGAGGCACCACGTGATGCCATTGGCGATATTCTGCAGAAACAGACTGAACCGCGCTGTCTGTTTGACAATGGCTGGCTGCATCTTTTCGCCTTGAAGAACGGCCGTATTGACGCCCGTTATCGGCGCGACACCCAATGGACCGACATGCGGTAGAGCCTGGTTGTTCACGCAAAGAGAAACGCTAAAGTCAGCACAAGGCCAATCAGTGCGACACCATAGCGCACCAGAGAATCAGGTAGGCGGCGTGTGACGGCCGCCCCGATAAAGCCACCGACAAGACCACCCGCCAACACGAAGACTGCGGCTGTCCAGTCGACCAGTCCGGACATCATCATGGGAACGACTGCGACAGTCTGGATAAAGACAGCGAAAAGATTCTTGGCCCCGTTGGCTTGGCTGACCGACTGCCCGGTTGAAGCCGTCAGGACGGCAAGAAGCATGAAGCCCATTCCAGCACCAAAGTATCCGCAATAAAAGCCAATGGCAGCAAATAATGCTGCGGTTGCCGGTTTGATGCGCTCCCCCGGAAAGAGTTTGTGCAGGACAAGCGCGGTTCGTGGTCCGAGGATGATGGCAGCAACAGCAATGGCGAGTAGAAAAGGAACAACGCGAACAAAAGTGTCATTTCCCGAATTGACAAGGACCAATGCGCCGAGCAGCCCCCCGGCAAGTGCTGGCAGCATCTGGCGAAACAGGGAACGCCATTGGCCCATGAGTTCACGCCGATAGACCCAGATGGCGGGGAGTTGTGCGGGCCACAGGGCAACCCCTTGCGTGACGTTCGCCGCCAGCGGTGGCAATCCGGTGGCAAGTAGCAAGGGAAAGACAAAGAGTTTTGCACCACCCGCAGCCGCATTAACGATGCCGCCGAGAATTCCGGCAGCCAGAAACGTCACGATCGTCGCAGTCATCTCATCTCATCGTGACGCCAGGGCAACGTATGCGGAAGCTTGTCAATCCTGAAACCAGATCGATTCTGCGCAACACAGGGCAGGTATCACCAAGATCTTGAATCACACTGCCTGCCGCCTCGTCCAGTCTGTCCGGGTCATCTGTCGCTGATGCCAACGTCAGGTTCACAGCATCCGCGACGCCCCGTGTGGCCACAGTATATGTGAATTATGCGCACATGTTAACAGCTCAGCACGCAGAATTTCATATCGTTGTCAGGTGCAGAGCAAACTGATCGCGAGTCGCTTGGATTGGGGCCCCAAGAAGACCGCCTAAACGACATGCCCAGCAACGCCGCTCAGACGAGTTTCAACAGACTTCGGGGTATTCCCGTTTGGGTTATACTCGAATCTGGGTGACAGTTGCGAACAGGTGCCTTTCTTTGCAAAAAAGGCAAGCCGCGAGGCCCCGGTCGGACTGCGAGAAGCAGCGGTTCTGAATTTCGTATGATCGCGACGGGACTTATGCCAAGGAAGATGGTTACCACATTCCACCAACTCTTTTTTGGTGAAGACGAGGGTTGTCACAACTCGTGCAACGACCGGAAACCCGCAAAAAAAGGGAAATTGGCTGGGCTTCCTGAATACTTATAGAACCATGTGCATTGCCCCGACACGTGAATTCCGACAAACTTTAGAAGCTGTCCGACAATTTAAGGCTGCGGGTTAGCCAGCATTTTCCATTTTCGTATTTGGCCCGGCTTCGTGACCTTTCAGTTTTCCTCAGGGTTGACCTGTCGACTTCATCCCTTTGCTTCGGGGGCATAGCTGGCGATTTCCCGACCGAATCACCGGATCACAAAATTGCACAAGAATTGCACAAGACCTGCAAAATGATCTGAATTCGGGGGAAAGCAATTTCCGCATCAAATCGCCCTGTTCCCCGAGAGATTCCGTGACTTTAGAGGGGTCAACCGGTGATTCGGTTTTGGGGATTATAATGCATTCCAACGCCGTTCACTGACTCCTGAACACCGGGCATCATGAGGTGGTGGATGGGGACCGGTCGAACTATTTTGGCGAAATTCCCCATGCCGAGCTGATGACGAGCTTTGCCCGTCGCATCAGCGATGGATACATGCTCAAACTGCTCAAGGCCTGGCTGGAGATGCCGACGGAGGAGATGGATGGTCGAGGCGGCACGGTTCGCTCGGCGAGAGCACGCAAGGAGCGGAAGGGCACACCCCAGGGTGCGCCGATCTCGCCCCTTGCGAGCAACATCACCCTGCGTCGGTTCATTCTCGGTTGGAAGACGCTGGGCCATGCCCGGCGCTTTCGCTCTGTGATTGTCAATGACGCGGACGACTTTGTCGTCCTCGGCAAGGCCCCGGCAGCGGATATGCTGGCGGCGGTCACGTCGATAATGACGAAGCTGAAACTGCCGATGAATGATCACAAGACCCGATGTGTGCGCTGTCCAGAGGAACCGTTTACGTTTCTTGGATATCGTATTGGACACAACTTCCGCAAGCAGGGAACGGGGGCTTATATCGGTACCCGACCCAGCAAGGAAAGCGTTCAAGGCATTTGCCGCAAGATCAGTGCGCAGCCCGCTGCCCGGTATGGATGGATGGACACCGCAGATAGGGTGCGTCGCCTCAACTGGATGCTCTCCGGCTGGGCGAACTATTACCGTCTCGGTCAGGTCAGTCCGGCCTACGCGGCGATTGATGCGCACACGACAAAGCGGCTGCGACAGTGGCTCTGTCGAAAGCACAAGATAAGGATCTTTAGTGATTGCAAATTCAGAGGGGGATCCGTTTCGTAATGACTTCAGT
>JAPOTI010000098.1 GCA_026709265.1 Paracoccaceae bacterium
GCCACCCGCGCCCACATCTCATCCGTCAAAACTGTGCGATCTGCATTCATCTTGTCACCTGCCTCGTCTGCTCGTGCCGCCTTTTTCGACGTGCAATGCCGACAAAAATACACGCCCAGCGCTCAAAACGCAAGGCAATTGTCAACGGGCCTTAGCAGGTTCGCCGACTCCGTTATAACTCCAGGCCGCTTCAGCTCAATGATGACATGTTTGCCACCGGATCTTCGATATTGGATATCCACCCGGCCAATTTCTTTCATATATTCGCCATCAAATTCCTCATCACCCAAAACAGCCTTCTTGACCTCCTGTTCCATCACTGGATCCATCGTCGCCCGGTCCCAGGAGGGATCAAGAAGCCAGAGATGATCGAAAAGGAGCTGTTGCAATACCTTTTCCAGAGCATTGTCATCGACATGACTCTTGAAACTCTCAATGACCTGGAGCCGTCCTTTTGAGATTTCGTAGTAAAGTTGGGCTTCCAGATCGTCATGATCTTCGTATGCACTCAGATAGCCTGCCAAATCCACCTCAGAAAGCTTGTTGAGCTTGCTCAGACTATCCTGAAGCTTGAGCCTTTCGAACGCTAATACACCGTATTTGAAAAGCGGTTTCTTGTTTCTGAAATCAAGTTTCAAGCTGTTGATTTTTCCAAATAGCTGCCGCGCTTTCGACTGTTGATCTTTTCCAAGAGTCTCGAACCATTCCTTAACCTCAGGTACTTTGAGTGCTGTCTGGAGCCCTTTCTTGGTTCTCAAGTCTGTCCATTGACTCTGAATGTACTTCAATTCACTGTGAATAAGACTCCAGAGTTGTTCGACACGAGGATCGTCTTCAATCAGGGACTGACGGCTCGTGGTCGCGATGTCTTCTTCGTTGTCGTCGTCGAGCCAGTCTGCGTGAATCTCGCCGACCACATAACGAGCATAAAGTCCATCTTCCCCGAATTTCTCAAGTGTGCGCTCCTGAGCGACCTTGCCGCGCACCATAATCTGAATGTCGTTTAGATTGTCGTCATCCTCACTGACGAGATCACCAGCAGAAGCGACAGTTCCAATCCATCCCGAGAAGTTGCCGTCAACCTTCCGCCTAAAGTGCTGTTTTTTGGTATTTGCGAGTGCTGCAGTTTGGGCCCCTCTGTCACCATAAGTCCATAGATATTCTACCTTGCGATAAAATTCTCGGTCATCCGAAGTCACCTTTTCCCCGTTGATCTCTACGTCAAAACGCATCCCATCGACTTCGTGTCCAATTGAAGAAAAGCGGCGGGCTAAACGTCTCCGAAGAGTAGGCGGTGTGAGAGTGGTGCGTTTTCGCAGGTCACGAATCTCGATTCTGGTTCCTTTGGCAATCTCAATCCGGTCTTCCAACACCGGCTTGGGATAGTACTCTCCTGACTGGTTTTCAATACTCTCCTGAATCTTTGGTAGGCTGAGAACGAGCCCAGAGGTTTGATCGCTTCGGCAGCTGTGAACTTCGATCGTGTTTGCTATGGAGAAGAGCGACAACTTGCCGATGCCCTTCCTACCAAGGACGGCACGACCTCGAGGACTTTTCGCCATATCGTCTTTTCGCCTCTGGTAACCGACTTTCAGGAATTTCGCATTGATGTCAGTCGTCGTCATGCCATGCCCGTCATCGGTAATGACGATGGAGTCGTTGGTCACGATGATGTCAACCCGTTCCGCATCGGCATCCCAAGCGTTCGCGACTGCCTCAGAAAGAACTGCAGGAATCGAACTGTAAAGTCTTATGCCGAGATGGTTAAGCACGTTCAGGTCTACAGTCA
Source organism: Paracoccaceae bacterium (assembly GCA_026709265.1). Lineage (GTDB taxonomy): Bacteria > Pseudomonadota > Alphaproteobacteria > Rhodobacterales > Rhodobacteraceae > JAPOXR01. The sequence continues at coordinate 1,790 of JAPOTI010000098.1, forward strand.
TCCTGTATGGAACGTCATGACTGAACCCGGCTTGATGCGCTCGAGCTGTGCCCCCTGATGCTTGATTCATCCTACACCTCAGATGTTTTAATCAGACGTTTGACTGTTTTCTGTTCACGGGAGTACCAGTTGGCATACATCGCAAGCCTTAGAAAATCGCTCAACTAAGCAATTAAATCATGCGATTTTGATCGCGACATAATGCACCGATTATGCCATTATCCGGTGAGACCGCTTGCTTCCACATGCTCAATAAGAACTTTACCGATGAACTCACCCAATAAAACAGGAACCGCATTGCCAATCAATCGCCCTAAAGTGCTGAAAACAATAGCCGCGCCCTTAGGCACAAACTTATAATGCTCTGGGAAACTTTGCAGCATTGCCGCTTCCCGAAGGCTGATTGCGCGATTCTGCTCCGGATGTCCAAATCTACCGTTGCCGAAACCATAGCATTGTGTAGTCATCGTGGGTGCTGGCTGATCCCACTCCATTCGTCCATAAACTGAAGGATATGTGGATCCGCTCTTCCGTTTGTGACAGGTTGCCACAATTTCTTCTGGCCAGTCCCGCCAGGTTCCGCCAGGCTCCGAATGGCGCATGCGCTCCTTGTTTAGCTCGCTAAGCGAAGCTGATACGTGGAGCGGATCTGTTGGATTCGCTGCTCCTGCCTCAATCACCGGAAGTTCAGAAATCACATCCCTCACGGTTACAGTTTTATACGAAACCTTAGGAAGGTTTATTGGCCCGAGAAGAGATGCGACCAATACGAGACGTCGCCGCCGTTGTGGAACGCCGATGTGGCTACCGTTCAACACCTTAAAGTCCACAAAATACCCCGCGTCCAGTAAGGCTTCGACGAAGTCCTTGAAGATCTGCCGCTCTCGGAGCGGAGGAACATTTTCCATCGTTACAAGCGTCGGTCGGACAGAAAGAACCAGACTGCCGAAAGAAGACAGCAACTCCCAATCCTCGTGCGGTCTATTGCGTCTCGCCGAATGCGAATATGACGAAAAAGGCTGACATGGAGCACAACCCGCCAGAAGAGTGAATTCGGCACCTTCGAACGCTAAGACAATGTCCGATGATTCGAGTTGTGCAACGTCCGCCTCCACGAATTTAGTGGCATTGTTGGCTTCCAGAGGGAAACGACAAGCAGGATCCAGATCAACTCCGAGGCGGACCTGAATCCCTGCCCGAGAAAGGCCGTGCGTCAATCCTCCGACGCCACAAAACAGATCTACTGCCAAGATCTGGCTTTCTTGATTCATATGCCCACTTTCTTTTCAACCACATAGCACTTGTTATCAAGGAAGACCTGATATGACTTTGAAACTTCCCGGAGGTAAGGCAAGACTCGTTTGGCCACCTCATCAAGCTTATCCAATGTCAAATCATTCGCGGCATCCTCGAATGTGCTACCCCCATGCGCAATTGCGTTTCTTCTTTCTGCAACGTATTCCATGGCTGTTGTCTCATTTCGGTAGATCTTCTCATAAGCGTCGCGACGGACTTTACGCGTTAAATTCAATTTGCAACCAAGGCTTTGCGCAACTTTCTTGACTGATTTGTCGTCCCAGCTACCAGAAACTCCCTTGACAACAAATTTTGTGAGATTTTTTCCTGATGCCAGCGTGCCGCTGACCTTTACGAGGCGCTTCAGCGCACCTTCGCCAATCCTTTCCTCACTGCCCCAAACCTCAGAACGAACCCATTCCTCAAGTACTTTTCTAGTCCAGCGATTTGGACTTTCCTTCACGACGGTTTGACCAACCGTCTCTAGCGTTTTTGTCATTGTCGCTTCGACAATGTTATAAAGGTGGATGAGCAGGCCGGACTTCAGCGTATTGATGTGCCGCACTTCGACTCGTGCGCCCCCTTCCTCCACGATCTCGTCTACGCGTGCTTCCAACATCCGGGCGATAGACATATGTCGCTCGAACTCTTCCTCTCGGTCGTCAAGGTAATTCAGGACTTCGATCATTCTCTGTCAACCAATCCCGAACGAGTCTTATGCGGCCCAACAGCCTGCGCTTAACGTTTGCTGCATCCGACTTGGTCGCATGCTTAAATTCATCAGATTCCAGTAGCGGGTTGATATTCGGTGCCTTCTCCAGGAGTCGGGAATCTGCACGCAATGCCAAGGCTGAACCAACCGCGATGGACTCAAATCGTACACGCGGCACCTGATTCCCTGTCTGGGACCGAGTGAAACCGTTAGGCGAGACTGACTGTACGAAGTGCAATGTCCGTAGAAACTCTTCACGCATCGCATCTGCCGTGGCCGAATTGCCGTCCTGGTTAAGTTCTGCTTCAATCATTTCGTTGGTTCGCTTGACGAACGAGAAGTAAAACCGACGGGGCGATTCCTTATAGTTTGGAATGTCACCATTGCCACCGTCTGAAGCAATTTTTTCTGGATCAAAACTATTTAGATATGCAAAAAAACGCGTGACGAGTTCCTCGCGCTCTCGTTTATCAATCGAATGTTGCTTGATAGGTGTCAGCGCAACGAATTCGGGAGACTCAGCTAGGTCGATAACCAAGTCCATAAATGGTCCGGGTAGGCTTCCACGTCTAATCTCTGCATCGTTTGCAATCGTACCCCCTGTATTGATACGTGCAAACATCTCCGTTCGCGTGATTGCATCCGTCGAATTATCAAGGATGATAACCCTCAAGGATTTCTCAGAAAACATCAGGCGACGGGAACGCGGGAGGTCTGTGTATCTCAAACCGTTAACGGTGGGAAGAGCCTCGAGTTTGCGCAGGACAATATTGTCTTCCATGAAATCGCGGATTGTCCTTAATCGTTGAGAACCGTCCACGATTTCCATCTTGCCTGCATCGTCCTGCCAGAAAAAAACGAACGGAATCGGCAAGCCCATAAATACGGACTCAATGAACTTGGACTGTTGCGCTAGCGGCCATACAAGCTTACGTTGGTAGTTAGGCACGTAGTAGCGACCAGCTTTCAGCTTCTCGACCATGAATTCAAAGGAGTATTCGGTCACAGTAAACTTGACGGTTCGGGAATACTCCCTGATCTGCTTCTCCGCCGCGTCAATTTGCGCTGAACTGGGAAGATTTCTTCTTGATTCTGTCACCATTGGCAACCCCATAAGCGATATCAAAACAAACCATATAGTTTCCCCGATGGTCAACCTTTGTCACTTGCCACGCCGCACGGAAACCTTCGGGATCAACATGCTTTCAATGGCGTTCCTCCAGCCATTGCCTAAACTGATTGATTGGCAAAATCAATTCCATGGTGAGTGAATGGACCGCATCATCGTAGTGTTTTAGAATCAAATCACCGCTAGCATTTTTTGATCTGTAGAGAACATTCGTTTCCAGCAGGGCAATCATATCCCACTCCAGCCCTCACTGATCCGGTCCCGGATCGACCGGGATGGAGAATGGCGCAAAGGGATCGACGGGAAGCCCGTGGGTCTGGCAGCCGGTCAGCATCGCAGCCATTGCGATCACGACGAGAGTTTTGGCAATGGCACGCACTATTTCAGCCAACTGGCCGCGGCAGCACCTGCCCAGAAATCACCACGATTACCGGATCTGGCCATTGCCGCGCGCTGCTTGGTGCGTCTCAACCTGCGGTCCAGTTCCTCGGCAATTTCCCGCCACATCTCATCCTCACCCTTCCATTCCTCGGCTTCGGCCTCGGCTTCGTTTTTCCTGTCCCATGAGGTCACCGTCAGCAGTTCAAGATCTTCGCGTTCCTGTCTGTCTTCGACCTCGGTGTCGGTTTCATCATTGGTCTTGCGGGCTTCCCGCGCCGTGATACGTTCGGCGAGATCATCGATCGCCTGCTGCAGGGCTGTCTCGCGCCGTTCGGCCAACTCCTCAGCCCGCGTTGTCTCGGCCACTTCGGATTCAGCCGTGATGCGCGCCGCTTCTTTTTTGGCATCCAAGAGGCGATAGGCTGCCCATCTCCGACGCTGCATGGCCGCGTGGATATGCAGGGTTGAGCGCACACACATTCCCCCACAGAATGCAGCAATCGCCAGCAATCCGAAGCCAATGCTACGCCAGAACAATTCGGCCGCAGGCGGCATGTCGCCTGTGGTCATCAATGTGATCACACTGGCTCCGAGCGGGACGAATATCACAGCAATCATGACCGTATAATGGAGCAACATGTGCCAGTGACGCCCGAACGGCGCGGTCAGATATAAACCAAGGACCGCAGCCACACCCATGATCAAGATGAAGACAGAAGCCACGGCACCCAACAGAATTTGTCCATCTCCACTGACCATCTGCCAAGCCGCCGCCAGCCAGACCACAAGGGCCAAACTGCACACACAGGTGGCCAGTACAACACGGCGACGACCCATGACCGTAATCTTCCTTGATGGTGCGCGCATGGACATTTCTGTCATTTCTCCCTCCTCTGAACATGATTTGGTTGGCGCTCGGGAGGCACTTCATACCAGCGACGCAGGTCGGTGGCATAAAACCAGCACCCGACTTCCCTCTCGTTGCCGTCCGCGTCTGTCCCGAGCTGTGTGACATAGGCACCCATATTGTCCGACAATCCTGAGATGATTGTTGCAACAGTCTTCTTCGCTGCCTGAACGGTGTGGCGGTGGATGATGTCACTCTTGACGATCCCCTGCTGGCCCTCAATCCGATACCGGAATCTCACGATCAGCTCCTTAGCGCTCCCCGCCCATTTGGGCACATGCTCCATAACAAATAGATACAGATCATACGATTACAACCATTTTATGAATTAATACAATGATGTCAATAACAACAAATATGTCGTTTTTGTTGCGGATCGATCACAACATGATGGCTGTAAGAGCAAAATGCTCACAGGCACTTATCGCCCACCACGCTTCTCACGAGATTTATTTGCGATTGTCCTCAGCCCGCCTTCGCTCCTACCCAGGGCGGCTTCGCGTGTTGAACTGGTCGTACTCGCGATGGTGCGGGCTGCACCCAGTGCCGTCGCCCGGATCCGATCATCTTCTTTGCTGGAAACATTGGCATCAGCGCCGATCCAGCACAGAATGCGACCGGGCAACTCCGCGATGAGTGAGAAACTGCGTTCTGCCATCACGACATAGACGATGACCAGAAGAATGGCGATGACGGCCATTCCTACAAGCCAGACCAGCCAGGATTGGTCATGCGCGAGACCACGAATGGCGACATCCGCACCGATTCCCACCAAGGTCGCAGTCACTTTGAAAATTGCCATTCCGATCAGGAACCCGAACACCATCAGGATCGGGGTCAGCGTCAAGGCAAGCACCAGGTAATAACCCTGCCGGGCCGCCTCTCCCGCGAGTCCCTCGCCATCGAGTCGCAGATGCGCAATGGCCCAGAGATTGACGGCAATCACGGCTTCCGCGACCAGCAGGAAATACCCCGTGACCGCCGCGATCCACAGCAGGAAGGGCAACATCGGCAAGATGAACGCCAGGAAGGCACCGGCAACCACAAGTGCGCCGCCCAGAACCACCACGATGCCACCAAGAGTGTCGGCGATCTCTGCGACTGGAAACAAATTGACAAAGGCACCCGCGGTGCCTCCGACAGCTCCACCAGCCGCCAAACCAATCCCCCAGGCCAGCAGCGCATGACCGAATTCCGCGAGGCCCGCCATTGGATCCGCATCGGCGGCGGGAAGGAACCAATCCTGTGTCTTCAGTGAAATCCAGTGACGTACAGTTTCAGAAACGCGTGGAGTCCCACCACCTTCATCACCGAAAACACCATGGATCAGCCGTGAATCGACAGGCGCACCCCGTTGTGCCGCCACCACAGCGGCGGCATTCCACCGCCCGGTCATGCCTTTGGCCATATAGGTGACGCGATTGACAAGACTGTCAGAGAACTTGCTTCCGCCCCAGACTCTTTCCCAGAAAGTCGTCGCCTCCCTGTCTGCGCTCTTGCCAATCAATGTGGTTGCCGCCACAATATCGACAGTCTCGGCTTCCGGTTGCACATGAACAATGGCCATCACCTCGTTGGCAAACCGGGACATATGCATGTACCAGGCTCCGGCTCCCAGCCAACCCTGTCCGTTGGAGTCGGATTCGCAGAGCGGGCGCATCCAGCGATCAAGATTCTCACGACGCGTACACGCCTCTGAATACGGACCCGAGATAATCAATGACATCCGATTGCGTGCATCCTCACTGGCATGTCCTGCGGCGACAGGTACCGAGGAGATGAGATTCAACAGGTCATTCTCCAGACCCTGGTGATAAGCCGCACCAGCTGAAATAATCGCGGTCGCAACGTTTTCCGTGAGGCCGACATTGTTGGCCTGCCCCGCGATTTCATAACCAACGAGATCGTGCGCAACCCGGTCAATCGTGTCCTGCAATGCACGATAGCGCTCTCTATGGATATCGAACCACTGATTGGTCAGGTTTGAATCCCGGATGACGTGCGGCGGTTCCGGGAGATAGACCAGCCCACAAAGGTCACTCCCGCGACTCCCACCATGAGTCGCTGCAAACGCCTGAGCGGCTCCGTTCGCCGATGCCAGACTCCCGAAATATGGTTCGGGTGAGGCGACTTCTCCCCCAATATCCGTATCAAGATCAACAAAACTGCTGTCGCGACCCGGCAGAAAAACATAATGCGGACGCATCACAAAGCTCTCATCCCCCATGATCTCCCCAACGGTTTGGGAAATCACCGCACGACAGCTGGCCCCGCGCCAGGCCCCCGCGATCGCTTCGACATTGTAGAGCACACCGGGTGAGGTGACCGGTGCCTGATGGGCAATCAGCAGGGTGGCAACTGTCGCCCAGACAACCGATGCGGCTTCGGTTGATCCCCGCACCAGCCAGGCGATCGAGACCTGGATGGTATTGTAGCCGTCCATGTTCGGAAGCGGCGTCAACATCGCAGTGGCCGTCAGCGTGCGGACGGGAGCCCAGAGGGAGGACCAGCGCCGTCCGAGGACCTCGCCCTCATGGGCGGTCTGCATGATGCCGACCGAGGCGTTCCACGCAAAGAGTGCCATGCCCAATGCCAGGGAAAAGAGATTGAACAGCCCAATGACCGCGGCAAAGGCCGTCGGGGTCTGCTGATCACAATTGCTGCCATCGGGAAACAGGCGGCAGCCGAAGATTCGGGACAGGAAGTCGGTGGACAGTTGATCCCCAGTGCCCTGAAAAGCAGCGAGGATGTCAGAGGCGGCCTGGGCCGCCAGCGGTGCCGGGACACACAGCAGGCTGGCCGCCAGTGCCAGCGCGACTATCGCCAGATGATATGGGGGCATCGGCGGAGATAGGCGATCGGGGGATGATTGTGATTGGACTGCAGGCACCAGGCTGCCCAGTCACGCTGCATGCCGGCGATGACCATGGCCAGGCTGGCCGCCAGGGGTCCGAGGAGAAACAGGGTCGCACCGGCGATGGCAAACACGATGACGAGAATCACCATCGTCGCTGCACAGATCAACCAGACCCGGGCCGCAGTGCGACAGTCACCGGCCGCGGCGTCCCGCGCGGCCTTGTCGGGGGGAATTTCGACGGGTGCACGCCCATGGCACAACCAATGGTGAAAAGAGAGATGGGTGCGCGCCGGGCGCAGATGCGCGGCGGCCCTGCGCATCGACTCAGCCCCTTCCTGCAACGCTGAGCCCTGGCCAAGACCAAAGCGACGGGCCGTCCAGCTGCCGATCTTTCGGATCATTGTGGCGTGTCCGGGTCTGATGGAATCCGGTCGATCACACCCCAGAGGGTGGCCGCGGTGCGGCGGGCCAGATATTCAGCGGCATCATACGCGGCATTGCGCCCGCGATACGCAGGACGCAGGATCGCCCAGCCGGTCTCCAGCATCCGGATGTTGAGATTGCGGGTCTGGACATGGCATTCGGCGTCCGGCGGCGCATCCGGATCAATCGGCGGGGCGCGCAATGGAACAATTGCGCAGATCACGGTCTCGCCCTGCATCTCATCCTGCAGGCTCAATTGCGATCCGGTGCCGCATTCCCAGTCGGGCGCGGGGGCAACGCCGGGGCAGAGTGTGCCCGGAGGTGGCACCAGCAGGCCGGCGAGACGCAGCCGCCGGGGATCACCCAGCGGGGATTGGATCTCGAACAGTGCACCCGTGAGTGCTGTCCCGCTGCCGGTGACGGTTTCCTGGGCCAGGACCGGGATGGCGGGCGCGGACAGGATCAGTGTGAGGATCGTGAGCAGCGCCGGGGTGGCGATTCGGCAAGGGTGTTCAGCCATATCGCCTGCATAGAACGCCGATCGTGAAGTTTCCAATGTGAATATGGTGGTGGCTTTACGCAACGGGCGGAAACGACTCCAGACAAATCAAGCGAATTTCAACAAAATCCTGGACATTCCCATGATCTGCGTTGCAAATTTCATAACTCGACCCACCACCCCATGAATGGGCCGACTTTGGTGAGGGGCTTGTATCCTGGAGTCACAGGGTTTCCGCCCGCTGACATTCGGGTCGTCACCCGTCTGACTGTTTCTGCAACCGGTCGCTGATCAGGTCCAGGATGGCTTGCCGTTCGGCGCGGCGGATGATGTCGTCCTGATCGGCGCGTTTCTGTGCCAACAGGGCCTCGTCCC
>JAPOTI010000007.1 GCA_026709265.1 Paracoccaceae bacterium
CCCGCGCCTGCGGGCGGCCCGGCATCAGGACGGAATCATGGGGGTGAGCAGTTACGAAATAGTATTGGATGACCTTAAAGGGTATCAAGCTCTAAAACGCAGTGCGAAAACAGTGATTCAAAAAGATCTTCTCAGTTTATGGAATGGATGCCATCCAATTGGATTAGTTGTTTTGATGAGCGAGGGTTTTCCTAAAGAATTAACCAAAGATAGAGTCACAACGATGGTGCGAAGTAGATTGCGGGCGGCACGAGTATATAGTGACATTTTTGGGCCCTATTTAAGTGTTACGCTATCTTCTTCTACCATTGCTGTAGTAACGAACATTGCCTTTATAAGACCTGTCAACACCATCAAAGTCAGGAATTTGGATTACGTTTTAGGAAATGCTGAAACTTTTTCTGTGAAAGGGGCTTTTTCAGTTCCTACATGGGAAAGAATGACAGGTGGTCATTATCAAACTACAGAAGTCATTTTATCGCGCATATCTGAATTAACCGACGAATTCATTGACGAATATCTGCGCGTCAATGCCGAGGCTTGTCAGTGATGCGTCTGTAGCTATGGCACAATCTTGAGAAGCTGTGGTAGAGGTCGTCATGGTGTTATTTCCTTTTCACTGTTTTTAAATTCCCGAGCCCATAAAGCTCATGAAAATCAACACCACACGGAATGCAAAGTTTCAACAGACTCTGGGGCATTCCCTATTCATCAATCGCTGGACGTCAGCCCTGCAATGGAAGCTGGCGTGACGGATTGGCTGTACGATATTGAAGACATTATCAAACTGGTTGATGATGCTACGCCAAAACCGAAACGGCCAGAAACTTACAAAAAGAAAATTTCAAACTGGCCCATTACTTCGATTTTGGTTAGCCCTGCACGAAAGCAAATACCGCGAGATATTCCAGACTCCGTTCCTGAGAACGGTCTGGCCTGACAAGGAAGATGTCCAGACACTCCACAAAGATCTGCTGAAAATCCGCAACCATACAACTGTCAGCCGGAACAACGCGTTACAAGGCCAGTCTCACAGTTCCGACCTTGCCGTTGTCAGCCGTCAATGCAGCGCTTTTCCATCCTTGTTGAAAGCGTGAAGTTTCCCTTCTGCGTTGGGCTGGATCCCGACTTTCTGCCCCGGCTTGACCCCCGAAGCACCGATTGTGCGCTGGGTCACCTGCCCGGCATCGCCACAATTGAGGAGGACATACTCATCGGCACCAAGATACTCGACCAATTCGACAGTGCCGTCGAGCAATCCCTGCCCCGCGCTGCAGAATTCCAGATGTTCCGGTCGACAACCAACAGTTGCAGCCCCGGGCGCAGGTTCCACACCACGGACATATGCCACGTCAATGATATTCATTTTGGGCGAGCCAATAAACTGCGCGACAAACAAATTTTCGGGATTCTCATAAAGTTCCCGCGGCGAGCCGACCTGGGCAATGACGCCGAATTCAAGCACGACGATTCGATCAGCCAGTGTCATGGCCTCCACCTGATCATGCGTCACATAAATCATCGTACGGCCGAGATTCTGGTGGAGTTTGGCAATTTCGTAGCGCATCTCGACCCGCAGGGCCGCATCCAGATTTGACAGCGGTTCATCGAACAGGAACGCTGTCGGATCACGAACGATGGATCGACCGATGGCAACCCGCTGACGCTGTCCTCCCGACAATTCCTTGGGTCGACGTTCAAGGAACGACTCCAGTTTGAGAACTTCGGCCGCCTGATTGACGCGTGAGTCGATTTCAGATTTGGCCGCGCCCGCCGTCTTCAATGGAAAACCCATATTGTCGCGAACTGACATATGTGGGTAGAGCGCATAGGATTGGAACACCATCGTCAGTCCGCGGCGGGAAGGCGGTTGATCGGTGACATCTTCTTCGTCGATCAGAATGGCACCGCGCGATGTATCCTCAAGTCCGCCGATCATGCGCAACAATGTCGATTTGCCACAACCCGAAGGGCCGACAAAAATAACAAACTCGCCCGCAGCGATCTCGAGATCCACACCCTTGATCACCTGAACATCACCAAACCATTTCTCAACCGCACGCAAGGCTATTCTGCCCATCACTTGTCCTCCTCGTAGCGTCCCGCCCAATCCAGCCAGACAGTTGCGGTCCACGCAAATGAACCGCCGCCAGCCGCTTGGCCGGTTAAGGGATTATAATATTCGTAGAAACCTGATCTGCTGATCAGCGAACGCGTTGCTTCCCTCAGGATATCGGCCTCATCTTCCAGAGCAAATTCCTCCAGTCCAATGCCGATCAGATAATTCATGAATGCCCAGGTCGGCCCACGCCAATAACGCAATGCTTCGAATTGCTGTGAATCAGGATCGCAACTGGCAATCGGATAAGGAACTTGCTTGAGGGCGATACGCAGCCGTTTCAATTGCTCACGCTGATCAATCCCCGCATACCAGCAGAGAAAGGCGGCACTTGATTCAACATCATTAAAACCATCACCTGCTGTCCGGCTGTCAAAACTGTTGATTGACTCATTCCACAGAGACTCAGCACCTTCCTGAAGCCGACGGACATCCGCCGCGAGCCCATCAATTTCCAATCCCAACTCCGTCCCCGTCGCGAGCAGGTCGCGGGCCGCCCGAAGGCAAATGAATGTCATTGCCGGATCAGCGACGCGGAATGGATTCTCATCTCGAAGCTGTGCCTGATTCCATTGCAACTCACGGCCCTGATTCACCAGCCACAGGTAGCGGTCGTAATCTTCACGCTTTGGACGCATTTCAGCAGCAACATGTGCCGTATCCCGCCGATGATAACGACCCGCAGACTCGAGCGGTATCTTCGTCATGGCCCGGTCCCAATCAGGGGCATTGTCACGCCCCCCTTCCCACGGATGGGTGACGCATACGGCACCGTGCGCGTCGAGCCGCCAGCGCATGAACCAGCGATGCCAACCAAGCATCGCCGGATAGAGAGCCGCAAGGCGGCTCTCTGCCCTGTGGGAATCCCGAATTGCGATGCGGCGCGCAAATGAAATCGCCACCGGCGGTTGCGTGATGCCCGAAGAGGGAACAGGCCCGATCCCACCCCAGATGTCAGGTCCTGGAAAATACCCTTCATTGACCTCGTGGAAGAGAATATGCGGCACCATACCATCGGGCCACTGGCCGGCAAACAATGTCTCGATTTCAGTCCATGCCCTCTCAACGTCGAAATTTGAGAAGCCAAGGGCGGCAAACGCGCTGTCCCAGTTCCATTGATAGGGATACAGTCCCGCGGTCGGTATGGTGTAGTTCCCGCGATCATTGTTGACCAGAACCTGACGCGCCCGATGATCCAAGTCGTCCAACATCGCGACGTTATCCTTTGACCGAACCGGCAGTCAGTCCCTTGGTCATGAATCTCTCCAGCCCGAGGAAAATGGCCATGATGGGAACCGTGGCGATCACCGCACCGGCCATCAGATGCTGGCGTGGAATCTCAGATGAATTGAGCGAGGCGATGCCACGCGTCAGGGTAAATTTGGAGGGATCGTCGAGCAGCATGAAAGCAAGAAGAAATTCGTTCCACGCAATCATGAAGACATAGAGCGACACCGATGCCAAGGCGGGCAGCGACAGCGGCAAGGTAATCTTCCAGATCACTGCCAGTCGTGACAATCCATCCATCAGACCCGCATCCTCAACTTCCGACGGAAGCCCCCGGAAATATCCCTGCAACATGTAGAGTGCGACAGGAATCGTCGTGACCGGATAAATCATGACAATCCCGATGATTGAGTTGCGTAAACCGGTCAGTGAAAAAGCAATGTAAATCGGCAGGGCCAGAACGATCATGGGCACCATGTAGATGAGAAGAATGGAGCGCGAGAATGCTGCCTGGCCTTTGAAACGCAGCCGCGCGACGGCATAGGCACCCGGAATACTGAACAGCAGGGTAACCAGCACGGTGGCAACAGAAACCACGAAGGAAACCCACAGGTAACCGCCAAACCCGAAATTGCCAAAGAGTTCTGTATAACTGCTCAACAGATCCAATCCGCGCGACAAATCCAGGGAAAAATCCAGAGGATTGGCAAGCAATGCCTGTTGCGACTTAAAGCTCGTCATCACCATCACATAGAAGGGAATCAGCACAATCGCCGTGAAGAACACGTAACCAGCACCCACAAGTGCCCGAATGACCGCCTCCTCAAATTCATGCCGTGTCAGACCTCCCCACGGAAGGTCAGCCACATATTTTCGCTGACTCCAACCCACGGCGGTCGCGAGAACAAGTGCTGAAACAACTGCCGGAAACGACATTCCCGCGCCAATCACCATCGGTCCAAAACCGGAAAGGGTCACAGCCGCCAGGAAAACAGTCATGATGACGAGTATGACATTCGTCACATTGATTGCAGCGATCACACCACCAAGCAGCGCACCCCAAATCAGCGAAGGAATCAAAGCCGGACGGTAGGCATCCCCGGTAATGAACGATGCAGCAATCGCCGTCGTTGTTGCCACAATCGGCATCCAGACCGCACCAATCAGCGGTGCCGCAACATATCCGTATCGTAGCAAGCGCATTACAAACCCTCCTCTTGGCTTATGAACCTGAAGAAGAACCAGGAAAATATGAGGAGGCAGAAGAAAATGACGACAGCAACTGCAGCCCCTGCACCGATATTCGACACGGCGAATGCCTGTTCATAGACACTGACCGTCAAGGTGCGTGTGCCCGCATTGCCTCCTGTCAGCAGAAAAATGTCGTCAAACTTGTTGAAGGTCCAAATAAAGCGCAGCAGGAACAGGACACTGAGGATACCCAGTAGTTGCGGCAGACTCAAAAACCAGAATTTCTGAAACGGGCTGGCACCGTCCATATCCGCAGCCTCATACATGTCGCTATCAATCGACTGCATCCGGGCCAGAATAAAGAGGAAAGACAGTGGGAAATAGCGCCAGATTTCGAAGACTGTCACCATAATCAGTGCCTGAGGACGTTCGCCAAAGAAATTGATCGGTTGATCCACGACGCCCATCTGGACCAGCAAAGCATTGGCTGACCCGCTGAACGGATCGAGCAAAGTGACCCAGGTAAAAGCGACGGCGATCACCGGTGCCACATAAGGAAACAGAAATAATCCGCGCAGCAATCCCTGCCCACGGAAACTCTTGTCCAACAACATGGCAGCGAACAACCCGGCGACGAGCGCACCGATGGTGCCAAAAACCGTGTAAAAGCTTGTCGCCCAGAGAACTTCCCAAAAGTCCGATGCATTAAAGACTCGGACGAAGTTTTCCAGGGAGAATTCCAGATTCGTCAGCACGAAGTCCGCATCCCCGACGATCACAGGCACGGAATCCTCAACTGCCGTTTTGGCCGCCGCCGGGTCACCGCTCACCTCGACATCGATACGGTATCGCTCACGAAAACCACCTGAGAGATCCCCGAAATCGCAGCTGAGCAGTTGTGCATCCAAACGACAAAATTCGGGTAATTCCCCTGTTATGGAAACCGAATCCGGAACCGTGTCGGTGAAAGCAGCACCGGATATGATCGAATCCCGACTGGAATTATTGACCCGGTAATCGAGTGTTGCGGTATCATTCCTGAGGCGGAGCGACTCGCGCACCACCATTTCCGGTGCCCGCAGATCGGCGAGAGAAACCGGTTTGAAGGAAATCCAGAAGATGGCCAGAAGTGGCAAAGCGACAACCAGAGAAACCGCTGTGATGGTCGGCAGGAGCATTCCCCACGCCAATCGCGCCTCGCGTTTCGCTAGCGCTCCCGTGTCAGTCGGTGGTTGGGCGGACATGGTCATATTCATGGCCCTCGCTGTTTATCAACAGATCAAAAGATCTTTTACTGCGTTGTCAAAGGCAACTCGAATCGAAAAATGCATCACAGTCATTCATATCTCAAACGACAAACTACCCCCGGAAAACGATTTGATTTGGCCGGCCACACAGCTACAAAATCTGCATGGCCGGCCGGGAGGAAACAATACGCTTTATTGAATGGCTGCGATTTCAGCATTCATCGCGGCAACCGCCTCAGATGCGCTGACTTCACCATCAATAAACTGACGAACGACACGATTGATCACCTGGCTGTTATTGATCTTGGACGCGAGACCCAACTGACCTTCGCGCACACCCCAACGTTGCCCGACATCAAGGCCCGACACGATCTCGTCAATCATTTCCTGTGGATACAGATCACTGAGAGGAGCCTTGCGGTCAACACCAACCGGGAGCATCGACCAGCCATCGGCAAACTTGTCGGGGTCACCAGCGGTTCCCTTGCGCACAGGAAACTTGCCTTCCGGGGCAATCGACAGGGTTTGCAGATAACCTTCATCCATCGAGAAAAGGACAAAATCGATGGCCGCGTCGGTGTCAGCATCAGAGGTGATACCGAAGTAACGAAGATCAGCCCATGCCGCGCCGTCCGGGTTGGACGGGCCCGCGAAATTGGTGATGACACCGGTCATTGCTGCCAGGTCACGCGATGTCGGATCATCATTGATCGTTGGCGGTGCTGAGTCGCGGAGACCTGCCAATTCATCAAGAATAAAGGGTGACCAGATAATCATCGCAGTCTGGCCGGCGAAATAGAGTTCTCGTGACTGTTTCCAGAACAACTCACCCGGCGGTGAAGCACCGGCGATCGCCTTGTAGAATTCCAACACCTCAGTGGTGGCGGCTTCATCAAGCGGCGCGATGCCGTTTTCGTCCACTGGCGAAACACCGTTGGCAAGAAACACGTGTTCAAGTACCTGGCTCATGAAATTCTCGTCGACCTTGGTCGCCGCAACAAATCCGTACATTTCTGGCGGATTATGCAATGCTTCAATGGCCGCCAGGACATTGGCGTAGGTGCTGGGTGGCTCCAGTCCCATTTCGGCAAATTTATCGGCACGATAAACAACCATTTGTGTCCACCCGTCGACCGGTACCGAAGCCCAGCCATCGTCAACGGCAGCCATAGACAAGGCACCCGATGCAAATGTGCCAACGCCCAGTTCATCGATCACATCAGTCGCAGCGACGGTATCAAGAAGACCATCTTCAGCCCATGGCAATGCATATTGCAGCGTGTGATAGATCACATCTGGAAGGTCGCCTGCGGCAAATGCCGCCGTTGCCCGCGTTCCGAGATCACTTTCGGTGATGGGGATGACTTCCACTGAAACACCGGTTGATGCTTCGAATTGCGCGGCGATCTCCTGCTGCTTGGCGAGGCGCTCCGGCTGTTCTTCAGTTGTCCAGAAGCGCAAACCATCGGCAGATGCGAGCGCAGGAAGGCCTGCGGCGGCAACTGCGGCGAACAACAGTTTTTGAAATTTCATCATATTTCTCCTATTGGTGGCTGATGATGTTGAGTTGATCGGTATGAAGGCTGATATGTGCGGCAAGATCCTGTGATGTCAAACTCGGCGGACCGTCCGTTCTACCCTCAACCAATTCTGCTGCGGCAATTTTCCGCAGATTGTCTGGCGGCTCACCCTCGGTGAGGCCAACCAGGATTGACGAAAGCTGTGCACCAGCTTCGCACATATCCACTCTAAAGCTTGTCAGGGCCGGATGCATATGCTGACCCAGAATGGTGCCGTCATAGGCACTCAGAGACAGGTCTTGCCCCAGTCTCAAGCCAAAATCCGTTGCGACCTGATAGACACCCAGAGCCGCTTCGTCTGTCGAGTAGATGATCGCAGTGGGGGGTTCAGACAAGCTGAGCAATCGACGAGCAGCCTGCGCTCCATCTTCACGCGTCCGGGCATCAGCAACGACCAGATCATCATCGAAGGGCAATCCGACCTCAGCCAGACCCTGAAGGTAACCCGCCTTGCGGAAATGCGCAAAAGTGTAGCAGTCAGGGGCACCCACAAAGCCAACCCGACGATGTCCGAAATCCCACATCCGGCGAACGGCACTGGCAAAGAGGGATTCACCATCAATATCATACCATGCTGCCATCGGATCATCTGATTTTGCATCCGGGTCAATACGGCCGAACAATACCGACGGGATGCCCATTGTCTTCAGAAATACGTAGCGGGGGTCATTGACCCGTGGACGGGGCAGGATAAAGCCGTCAACTTTCCGCTGCTCGACCAGGCGGGATGCCACCTCCTCGAACTCTTCCTGCGAACCCGCGCTCGCCACGGTCAATGTCCAGCCCTCTGCTGAGGAATGTTGCGAAATGCCAGCCAGGAAATCACGAAGGAATATGCCGTAACCATCATGCTCATCCGTCTGCAGCACGAGGCCAACAGATTTGATACGACCCGTACGAATCGCCTGCGCATGACCAAGCGGGCGATAGCCGAGCTTGTCGGCCGCCTCCGTCACCCGAGCCTTCGTCAGTTCCGAAATATCGCCGTAACCATTCAGTGCTTTTGACACCGTGCCCTTGGGCAATTCCAACGATTCGGCAAGATCGGAAATCGTGACTTTTCCGGAATAAGCGGACGCAAACCCCTGTTGCGCGTGGTTGATTTCCCCCATAATGGGCGATCCATTAATTTACGAAACCGGTTTCGTCAAGTGGTTTTTTGGCCGCCTTCACATTTTCTTTGATCGATATTTGGTCATGGTTTCGGCTGCCTGTGGTGCAGGATGTGCATTCATCAGACAGCACTGCGTACAGCCATCAGGAAAACAGCCGCCTCCTCTTTTGTCTTCATTCCTGATTCGAAGACATATGAGACTGATATTCGCGGGTTGGGTCCCGCCAGACGTCACTGTCGTCACGGAGCGGCCTCTCTCTGAGATCGCGGGTCGTCGGCCGAAGGCTGTGCCGCCCGTGCCGGGTTGCAGATTGTCGGCGTCTATTGTGATCATGCCATCTCAGGCCGGAAGATGGACCGCCCCAGCTCAAGGCCCTGATGACCCGTGCGCGCCGCCACGACTCCATTCAGCATCCGCGCCATTCACACGGCCATCCATCAACAGATCGGCCGCGGACGGGTCGGAGACATCACCAGACAGATCCGCGGCCCCGCGAAAACTAAAAACGCCGCCCGATGACCCCGCACCCCTGCAGATCCCCCGCAGACACTAGCTGCCGGATGAGCGGCGTCTAATGGTTGTATCACATGGTATATAGCCACTATATACCAATTCAGAGAGGAAGACACTATGAATCAGATGGGGGAAGTCGCGACGCGCATGGTCAGCAAGCGCACCATGACTATATAACGGGAGATCGAACATGACCGAAACGGGGAATCCTATCGCCGCCGAACTGGATTATTTCCGGCGGCATCGTCAGGACTGGGAAGGTCACGAAGGCGAATATGTCTTGATAAAGGGCGAAACGACGGTGGGCTTTTTCCCGAGCTACGACGAGGCTTTGAGGCGGGGCTACGAGGATTTTGGCATGGAACCGTTTCTCGTCAAGCAGATCAGCGTGGCAGAGCACGCCTTTTTCATTTCCAGAAACATCGAACCATGCCCCATTTCACCTCAGAGTTTGGGGACAGGGGCCCCTGCCTGAACGTTCTGCTTTCGGTTAGCGCCGCCCGGCTAAACGCCTTGCAGGCAGAAGGAATGGATGTGCCTGCATCGGTTCCGGCAATAGGTTTGGTGGATACAGGCGCGAGTTGTACCTCTGTGGATCCAAACGTTATCCAGGCGCTGAAAATACCTCCATCTGGGTACACAGCCTAGTGGTTCGAATCATTCATTTGATGCCATTTCGTCAAGTTTCTGATGCCCTCGCTTCCACGCTTCGACGCGGTCTTCGGGATCCCGGCTCCAGCGGAACGGACGGGCGTCGTTGGCGTTGTGGTGCGCGATGTCTCCCTCGATCGCTGCGATACACGCGTCCAGCGAGTCGAAGACCGCATTCTTCAGCCTCTGCCGCGTCAGTTTCGAGAAGACCCCCTCGACGGCGTTCATCCACGACGCCGCGGTCGGGGTGACGT
>JAPOTI010000008.1 GCA_026709265.1 Paracoccaceae bacterium
CCCGTCGAGGCGCGCACGCTCCGCGTCCGAAAGCGCAATCTCCTGCCGTGTCGATGTCCTGCCCATTCGCCTGTCTCCTGTTGGCGCGGGCCGCGTGACCGCGGCAGCAGGATCATGCCATGATTCGGCAACGAATGGAATCTTTTGTTTTGCATCAACCACTAGAGACTCCCAAATTCTTGCAGTGGCGGCAGCCGGCCATATCACTCTGATCTGGCAGGATTGTTGCTTTGAGGCGGTGCTTCTGCGGCACCTCGCAGGGCATGAGCAGGATAACCCGCCGACGGCGACCGTGGCCCTGACCCGGCTGAACGCCGCGTGGCCCGGCTATAGCAAGGGACTTTCCGCCCACGACCTTCAAAAGACATTGACCCTGGATATGGTAAAGCAGGTTGCTCAAAATCCGAGAAATGCAGATTCCCTCAGATTTCTACAGGAAATGGACTTGCTGCAACATTAGTGGCTCTTACTTCTGCGTTGTTCCAATTGTTTGGCGATCGGAACAAAAATCTGGCAAATGTACTCAAGCGGGTCGACTCGTTTTAGAAGCGTGTTGAATGTCCGCTACCTCTGATCCGGATGGATCTCTCGCGACCGCAGCGAATGACGGCTTCCCGCCCGTTTTTCGATGCGGGCGTCTTCTGTTGTGAATCGCCAGTTGACGGGTCACTTGTCGGCGTTGCGGCGTGTCTGCCACGCAGCGACTTCGCTGACCATGGTGTCGCGGTCGGGAATGCGGCGGGCGCGGCATTGACGTGCCAGCACATTGATCTCGATCTCGGCGATATTCAGCCAGGATCCTTGTGTGAACATTCACATTAGGATCCGTGTTTGGGTGTATGATGGATGTCAAACCGCTTGGCCAGGCGTGCCACCCCTCGAGGGGTGCGGCGATCATGAAAAGGTTGGCGGTGCCATTGCGGGCGTATTCGACGTCATATCCAGCGGGGTGTCCGGGGCGTGTCGGCAGGGGTGTGCGGGTTTCTTTGGTTTGCTGCTTGGAGGTTTCATCAAGGCAGATCCGAACTTCATCAATGGCAAAGTCCCGGCTATTGGGCTCCGTGGCTCATTCTTTGGCGCTTGATCCCGAAGCTGAACGACTGCTTCCCCGATCTGAATGGCGTTTGGGTAGGTAGCACGAGTTCTAACTGGCCGACCATCAAGAGGTTGGCCGAGGCGGCGCAATCCTGAGACCAGACCACGGAGCAGGAGCTTCACGACCTGCCGGAGCAACAGGACGCAATGGCGGTGAGGTTCACCAATTCGCTCTGCAAGTAGCAGGTTCGGGCTGGTCTGAGTTCCACCAACGGCGAGTCCTTTTCGATCACCGCAAAGCCGTGGAGGAACCAGCATACGGGGCGGATACATCTCTCATATGTTTACCGGCAGCAGACACCAAACCATGCAATCACCGACGAGAAGGCACAAGTCGGTGTCACAGACCTGGAGTTGGTCAACGAGCACTATCGCCGTGCAGAGCGGACCTACCGGACGAAGCGCGCATGGCGGACTGGACGTAACACGGCTGGCATTCTGAAACTCGCTCTGCTGACCACGAAGGGAGATCGGTATAAATCTCTCCAGCAATACGCTCGCGAGCACAAGGAAGTCTTCACCAAATAAACCATGCGTTGCGTGTGCAGCCCAGATGGCAAGACTGCGCATACTGCCAGTCGTGGCGAAAGCAGAGGACGGTCGCTCTCCGCCCGTCCCCGACGCGGTTGCTTTTCTACAAGCTTTCGCTTATATGACCAAGTCATACCACGGAGTCAGATATGACCGTCAAGACAACCCTCAGCTTCACCGACCGCCACCATCGTTTCCTGACCGACAAGGTGGGTCAAGGCGTCTTCGCGTCGCAAAGCGGGGCCGTGGCGGCGGCGCTGGAACAGATGATGCGTGATGAAGAGGAGCGTGAGCTGGCCCTTGGCGCAATGGCGGAGGAAATCCGGGTGCGTCTCGACACGCCGCGCGCCGACTATGTCACGACCGAAGACGCCTTTGCCGACGCGCGGGCCAGGCTGCAGGCCGCGCGTGGGGCGTGAGCTATCGCATCCGGTTTCATCCGGCGGTCACAGATGATCTCGACGCCATCACGCGCTGGTTTGTCGACTATGCCGGCCCGCAATCCGCCGTGCGCCGACTGGGCGAGATCGAGGCCACCATCGCCAGCCTCGCGGACCTGCCGCACAAAGGCAGCCGCCAGGACGAGATCACTCCCGGACTGCGCGCCATCCCTGCAGGTCGCAAGGCCGTGATAGCCTTCACCGTCGACGATGATGCCTGCGAGGTGTATGTCCAAGCCGTGACCTATGCCGGGGCCGACTGGATCACGCGCAGCAAATCGCGCGGGCGGTAGTGCACAACTCGGTCAACCAACGAAACTCACCCGTCCAAACAGTCCAACGCCTCCATCCAATCCAGCCTCCGAACTCAGAAAGGGATTTCGTGATTCTGGAACCCTATTCGAGTTCCGAGTGGTCTTCGATCAGCCTGACGGACGCAACTTGCTGTATTGCTTGCGTGAATGGGAGGAACGAAACGAACTATGTAAGACGTGTTGAGCCGGTTTGCTGCGAGATTTAGGTTTTACACCTTTGAACTCATGAGGTCATGGAGGAATGATCAAACTTCACGCAACAATCTTTGAAAGAGCCTCATAAAACATCGTAAAGATATGAGATGTTGTTCATCGGGTCGAAATGTTTGCCGATATCGGCGGCGGCTTGGACAGTCCGTTCCTGTAACAACCCTTTTTCCGCAGAACCCGTTTGAACGGCTCCCATGTACCGCCCGTGATCGCGTCGGCGTTTCTGTAGCGCGTATGGCGCGGAATATCCGGCGATACGCGCGGATAGGCTGCGCGAACTGCCTGCCAGTCGCCGAAATACCAAAGATTCCAATTCTTCAACCGCAATTCGGGTGACGACCTGCCAAACAGGACCTCCGGCAACTCGGCGGGATAGAAGGTCTCCCTGTGCACAAATGCCCTCAAATCTGGCTTTGAGGATTTGGCAGTGGTTGTCATCGCAATCGACGACCACCACGATGCAATGTCCGGCTGGCATCCAAGACGCGTAACTCCTGGGGTGGTCTTGTCCTGATAACGGTAAATCCCGATACCCGATTTTGTCGTTCACAATGGAATGGCGGAAATGAACAAGGTCCGAAAACCGTCAATGACAGTATCGGCATTCCTCTGACGCGAATGGAATTGCCGTTGTGATGACACGGTATTGACCAGTGCCCGATTGGGATTTTGTATCCGTCTTTCGACAAAAGAATGGACCGACCTCACATGTTTTATGCGGCAATGAAGATGATTATTCCGCGATAGTCTGACTTTTTTGAATTCCATTATGTGTCAGCAATCAGTGATGTGAAGCCAATCCTGCATGCGGGAGCGAAACCAGGTACGTTGTCTCTTGGCATATTGCCGTGTGGCGATCACTGTTTTTGTCAAAGCTGTTGAATAGGTCAGTTCGCCACGAAGATAGGCAATCAGCTCACGTGCGCCGATGGCTTTGGAAGAGGGCAATTCCGGATTCCAATGTGTGAGCGATGCCGCACATTCCTCCAAGGCGCCTGATGCGACCATTTGGTGGACCCTCTCGGTGATTCTCTCGGTGAGGACTGCATTGTCAGGATTCAACAGGACAGCAAATGTATCTTTGCGTTTGATGAGCGGTGGTGGAGTCTCATCTTGCCAGTCACTCAACCCTTTGCCGGTTGCGTGCAGAACTTCCCAGGCCCGCAACAGACGTGCCGGGTTTTGCGGGTCAAGTCTCTCCCGACACCGCGGGTCCAATTGGTGAAGATGTTCAGCAAACCGGATCAGGCCCCAATCCTGCAAACGCTTCACGCCGGTCGCACGAATTTCTGCAGGTATTTTGGGTATTGGTGCCAGCCCTGCCGTGAGCGCATGAAAGTACAGGCCGGTCCCACCGACGATCAGGGGCGGTGCCTGCGCGTGGCCTTGCAGCAAGTTCGCAATCTCGGTCAACCAGTGGCCGACCGAATAATCCTGTTGCCAACCGACATGGCCATAGAGCGCGTGCGGTACCGTCGCTTCGTCATCGCTAAGCGGTCGCGCCGTCAGAATGCGCCAACATCCATAAACCTGCATGGCATCTGCATTGATGATGGTGCTGCCCATCCTTGCAGCCAAGTCCATGGCCAATCGTGATTTGCCGGCACCGGTGGGGCCGGCGATGAGAATCGCGTGGCATTCGGGGATTTCATGTGGTTTGAGCATGGCGGGCCTTGTGCCTTGCCAAACAGGAAGGCGGTGAGGGTTTTTGGTTGTGTTTGTTCCCGTGTTCGATCAAGTAACAATATGCAATTTCATGTGATCGGAGACAAACTGAAATGACAGAAAGAGACGTTTCATCCGGTCAGCCGAAATATCGACGAATCATGATCAAACTGTCAGGCGAAGCCCTGATGGGCGAGCAGGGATTCGGTCTGCATCCTCCGACAGTGGAACGAATCGCTGAAGAACTGTGTCACGTTCATCAGTTGAATACCGAGATCTGTATTGTGATTGGTGGAGGCAATATCTTTCGTGGAGTCCAGGGCGTGGCACATGGCATGGAGCGGACGAGTTCGGACTATATGGGCATGCTGGGAACTGTCATCAATGCACTTGCGATGCAGTCAACGCTTGAAGCACATGGAATACAGACACGGGTGCTTTCGGCGATTCCCATGCACGAGGTTTGTGAACCCTTTATCTTGCGCCGTGCGATGCGGCATCTCGACAAAGGGCGGATCTGTATTTTTGCCGCAGGAACGGGCAGTCCGTATTTTACCACTGATACCGCAGCGGCTCTTCGGGCTTCCGAGATGGGCTGCGACGTGATTTTCAAGGCGACAAAGGTCGATGGAGTCTATGACCGGGATCCCGGGATTGACTCCAGTGCGAAGCGCTACAAGACGTTGTCCTATAATGAAGCATTGCAGAAGGATCTGAAGGTGATGGATGCGTCCGCTCTCGCGATTGCGCGTGACAACGCGCTGCCACTGATTGTGTTTCATATCATGAAGAGGGGTGGGTTGCATGACATACTTCTTGGAGGCGGTACCTATACAATCATTGGTTGAGCCATTAGGTATGGATTGCGCGGTTCTGCACAGGGTAGATGTTGATGATGGACAATGATTTCGAACTGGACATGAAAGCCTTCCGTCGCCGGATGGATGGTGCTATCGCTGCATTGCGGCAGGAATTTGCTTCATTGAGAACCGGTCGGGCGTCTTCGGTGATGGTGGATTCGTTGTTGGTGGACGCTTACGGGACAAGCATGCCGTTGAATCAGGTTGCAACCATCAATATTCCCGAACCGAGGCTGATTTCGATCTCGGTCTGGGATAAAGATCTCACCGACGCCGTGGTCAAGGCCATTCAGGAATCCGGCCTTGGAATACAACCGGTGGTTGAAGGCGTGGTCATCCGTCTCCCGATCCCTGAACTCAATGAGGAGCGCCGTGTGGAATTGACTCGAACGGCAGCAAAACATGCTGAAAATATACGGGTTGCCGTTCGCAATGTCCGTAAAGACGGTATGGAACAGTTGCGCCGGGCCAAGAGCGATGGCTTGAGCGAAGATGAGGTGAAATTGTGGTCGGGTGACTTACAAGAGTTGACAGACAAGACGATCGCCGACGTTGATAAAGCCTTGCAAGCCAAGCAAGACGAAATCATGGCAGTCTGACAATTCCGCAGGGAATTGCCTCATGAATGCAGGTCTCAATCACTGCACGATGCCCCGCCATGTCGCTTTGATCATGGACGGAAATGGCCGCTGGGCGGCCAAGCGGAAACTGCCGCGCCTGGAGGGGCATCGTGCTGGCGCTGAAGCTCTGCGGGCCATTGTGCAGGAATGTCCGAAACTGGATGTTCGCTACCTGACGGTCTTCGCATTTTCGACAGAAAACTGGCGACGGGATCCGGCGGAAGTCAATGAGTTGATGGCTCTCATGCGCGACTATGCTGATTCTGAAATCAACCAGTTGCAAGAGAATGGTGTGCGGGTTGAATTTATCGGTGATCTGTCGCGTCTCGACAATGGCGTCGCGGCGCAACTCGAAACCATTACGCGTGAAACACGATCCGGCGATCGCCTGCGATTGACGGTGGCCGTCAATTACGGTGCGCGGGCGGAAATTACAGCTGCTTTAAGACATCTGGCTGCGCGTATTGACAAGGGTGATTTGGATCCGGATGACATCAATGAATCGGTCATGCAGACTCATTTGATGACGGCAGATTTGCCCGACCCTGATCTCATTATACGGACATCTGGCGAATTGCGCCTGTCGAATTTTCTGCTGTGGCAATCCGCTTATTCTGAGTTTGAGTTCGTTGATACGCTATGGCCTGATTTTACGCCTGAAGTTCTCCGCGACATCCTGATACGTTATCCGAACCGTTCGCGGCGGTTCGGTGCCAATGGAAAATGACAATGTCTCCGACGCGCAGTGGCGAGATGACCCCACGGGTGATCTCATCGATTTCACTCGTATTGATCGGATTTGTCTCTGTCTATTGGGGTGGTGTGCTTTTTTTCCTGTTCTGCGGTGTCATCGGCGGCATCATGATCTGGGAAGCAGCGCAGCTTGCCGATCCCGATATCTCTGCGCCTGCAGCCATCATTTTGGGAATTCTGGCGAGCGTTACTTCCCTGGTGGCGGCTTTTCCGGCTATTGATCCTTTACCGGCTGCGCTCCTGGTGCTGGCCGTGCCATTCGGTGGATTGCTGGTCCTCCGCGCCGGTCAGACCCGTTTTTTTGTGTTCGGCAGCCTGGCTCTCTTCGCCGTGCATATTCTTGATACGCTGCGCGAGGAGCTCGGCTTGATGACGGTCCTCTGGGTCATCACTACAGTGATTGTGGTTGATGTTTCCGGCTACTTTGTGGGCCGGCGACTGGGCGGACCCAAACTGGCACCGCGAATCAGTCCGAAGAAAACCTGGTCCGGGGCCTTGGCGGGATGGCTCGGCGCGGTCGGGGTCAGTTTTATATTTCAGCCCTATGTTATTGAATCGACAATATTGTTTGCGCTCTTCCTGGCTGTGACCGCACAGGGGGGAGATTTGGCGGAAAGTTGGCTCAAACGGGCTGCCGGGGAAAAGGACAGCTCAAGTCTGTTGCCCGGCCACGGTGGGTTTTGTGATCGATTCGATGGCATCGCCGGTGCTTCTCTTGGCGTGTGGATCATTCAGGTCTTTGAGACGTCGGCCGCGCAAGCGGCGCTCAACTGATACGACGTCTGTGTTGGAGATGTCGGATGGTTTTTCTTACCTTTGTCCCTTCATGAGAATATGATTGATGATTGACCTGATTTACGCGCTGGACGGTTTTTTATGGACGGTGGTGGTTTTCCTGGCCGCGGTGAGTCTTGTCGTCTTTGTTCATGAATACGGGCATTATCTTGCGGCCCGGTTGTCCGGCATTGAAGTGACGGTATTTTCGGTCGGGTTTGGACCGGCCTTGTGGAAGCGGTTGGACCGCCAGGGAACAGAATGGAGAATTGCCGCTCTGCCGATCGGCGGTTACGTCAAATTTTCGGAGGAAAAGGCACAAAAAATCCTGACTGATGTTGCGCCGGGCGATCCGGCGGCACTTCAACCGACCCGCGCCGATTCACAGCGGGGTCGTGGGATTCCCTTCGAAGACGCCAGTTTGCCGCGCCGCGCGATCACAGTGGCGGCGGGCCCGATTGCCAATTTCATCGCGTCAATCATCATTTTTGCGGCCATGGTTGTCTATTCGGGTATCGCACGGGACGATGTCGTGATTGATGAGCTCCAGCCGCTTCCGCAGGGCGGCATTGCGCTGCAAGAGGGGGATCGGATTGTCGCGCTGAACGGTCAGAGCGTCACAGATCTCTCATCTTTTTTTGCCATCGCGGATCAATTGCCAACAGGTTCTGAACCGGTCTATCGCGTTGAGCGTGGCGGGGAGCAGATCGATGCTCTCGGCCCCCATCCACTCCTGCCCCTGGTCAGTTCCGTACGACCGATCTCTGCGGCGGATGAAGCGGGATTGACAGCTGGCGATGTGATTCTGGCGATTGATGGACAGGCCATCAGCAGTTTTGCGGAGCTCAGTGATGCCGTTCAGTCATCCGAGGGTTATGAGATGGATCTGGATGTGTGGCGACAGGGCGCGATCTTTTCGACCCGATTGAGCGGTGAGTTGCAGGATATCATGCTCCCGGATGGAAGTTTTGAGCAGCGGGTGCTGATCGGTGTCAATGGCGGGACATTTTTTGAACCTGCGACCGTGCGACCCGGACCCTGGCAGGCTGTTGAAATCGGTATCTCCCAGACGACACAGATCATCATGGGGACACTCAGTGGCATCGTCCATATGGTCAGGGGTGATATCAGCACGTGCAATCTGCAGGGGCCGATTGGTATCGCGCGTGTGTCTGCCGGGGCCGCCGAACAGGGCGGTGAGTCGTTCATCAGGCTGATCGCATTTCTTTCGACGGCCATTGGATTCGTCAATTTGTTGCCGATTCCGATCCTCGATGGCGGTCATCTCGTTCTTCATGGGTATGAGGCTGTAGCTCGCCGTCGCCCGCCCGAAAAACTGACCCGGTATCTGATGATGTTGGGCCTCGCCATGATCATTCTCCTGATGTCCTTTGGACTTTTCAATGACCTGACCTGTTGACAGGGTTGTGGTCGCACAGCAAAGCGCAACATTCAGCTCATTTTGATCCTCCGATACTTGAAGGAGTTGACACTGAGTTGATTCGAACGATGACGCGTGGGACGGAAAGTGGTCCTTTATTCAGAGTGATTTCGCTCCTGTTCCATCACCTGTGTCTGTTGGCGTGTCAAAATGGCAAGTTGGGAATTGAACTTTGGACGTCCCAGAGATGATAGTGAGTTAAGGGGTGCCAAAAGCATCTGTACCGTGACCCAGTTTCGGGCACATAACCCAGAGAAGAAGTCGCTCAGTGAATGCCCTAACTTTTTGATCTCATCATCTGTTTGTTTTTTCTTGCAATCTTGGCTTTTGCGACAATGGCGGCCAAACCAACCGCAATTTCAATTTTTCCAGTTCCATTTATGCACTGATTGAAGATGCGGCCTATTGTGGTGTCATCAAACCCCGACGAAATGATCTCTTGAGTCGCTGCATCCAATCCTGGAAAATCCAGATTCTCATTAACATGTTGGTGACGAGATTCTCTCGTGAGTGCGCTTTTGACTGACGTCTGTCCTTCGCGATCAGATTCTTCCAGTACCAATTTGTTATCGATTTGCCTTTCTTGAGATATTTTGTTCTCGATCTCATCAAAAGGGAACTGGCAGGGAGTTGACTTCGAAACTGATTGTGCTTTGCGCTTAGCCAAAATCGTTTGCGAATTGTTGAGTTCGAACCATTGCCACACATAACCCCGAGATTTGTATTCCTCGCTCTTCGGTGTGACGGGACCAAAGCCAGTCAAAGCCAAAGAGCCATTTAACCGAACAATTGATTCTGATTGATTTGAAGGCGGTGACCAGCTTGAAATGTCTGGATATTTAAAGCTATCCTAGTGGTTCGAATCATTCATTTGATGCCATTTCGTCAAGCTTCTGATGCCCTCGCTTCCACGCTTCCACGCGGTCTTCGGGATCCCGGCTCCAGC
>JAPOTI010000090.1 GCA_026709265.1 Paracoccaceae bacterium
CCACCCCCGCAACTGAAATCTTGCCGTTCTTAACCCCCTTCGTGCGTAATGGGCCACATTCTCGGGCCTGGATTGATCACAAAGACATCAACGCGGAAACCTTGCGGAATGCCTATTGCATTGAAACACTTTGACGAAAAAGCCGCTCCCCACAGAACGGCTTTCCCTGTCATCTCGAGGCGGCTAGCAACCGGTCCAACACTATCTATATGGTCCGGGTCACCGCAACTCCCAACCGGCGCACGGCCTGATGGGTCGCAATACATATATATTTCCTGACTCTATCGATATCAAGCCATAAATTCACGCTGCCGGAAGGTGAAACGCCACGCCCAACCACCCGGCCAGTGTCAATGCATGAGTGCCAAGCGGCGGGATACCGGATTTTCTTGAAGAGGCGGGGGTGTTGCCGTTATGAACGGCCCTGCAATGATGTCTCCTGTTCGTGTCCATTAATTGATACAGACAATATTGAGGATGACATCTCCATTGCCTTGCAGGTCAACAATTACCTGTAGGGCCGTGTCGTTACAACCGTTCCAGGATCCGGTCGACAAGAACCTTGGCGGTGGCAAGATCGGTGCGAAACGGTCGATATCCAAGAAATCGATCAAGAGTTTGGGGATTAAGATTTTCAAGACACGTTCCCGCGCCTGATTTTTGATTGTCCGCTATCGGGTCGTTGCTAAGTTAAGTATATAAGTCCCTTACCTTTGTATATAATGTATATAAGCCCTCAAAAAAGCCAGCCATCAGAAATTGTTGACAGACGTTATTCATCGGTGATCCACTCTCTGTCTGAGAGGACAGCGCAGGGGATCAGGTCTCTGAGGGTTGCAGGCCGCGTTCCCCCTCCTGCCGTCCTCTGTTGTGATGGGTTTTCAGTCCCGACGCGCTGATCCCGGAGATCAGCGCCGCGATCGTCGTGTCGAAATGACTGATCAAGCGATCCAGGACCGTAGCGGTGCGCTGTCCGTCCGTCGCGACACGGCATCGTCTGTTTGCAACAGAAGTCGTGCCCAGACATAAGGCACGTCAATAAGCCTGTTCTTTCAAGGGCATGGTGTCGGTTGTTCGAACCCGGGCGAGTCGGACTGTTTGCTCATGTCGACAGCATAATTTGAAATCTGAGACAGCAGCTGCGCCCGGTTCCATCCGTCTTTCACGGCATCTGCGATATCCCATGATCTGGGAACGGATGGGGGAGGCCTCACACGGACAAATGTCAGTTTCTTGGCCAGGTTTGCATGTTGCCGTGCAGATTTGCGAATGGACTCGCGCACATTTTGGCAAAAGGCAGCTTGTGGATCCACCCTGTGGCCATGTCGGTCCTGGATCACCCCGTCAGCATCGGGCCAAATGACGATTGCATATTGCCGCGTATCGACTCGTTGACGGCGGGCAAGTTCAGCCATCAATGGACTCCAGTCGGCGCGACCGACAGTATTGGCACCGCCCATCGCGGTCAGAACCAGCCAACCGGAAGAAGGCGGCACCAGTTGGACTGCCGCATCGCGTGTGGTCTCACCTTCCACGATCAGCAGATTGCGGCCGGTACGGGACCATGCAGGTATGTCTTCAATTCCATAGACAGGTTTGGTCAGACTGCGATCAAACCGGGCCAACTTCCAGCACGTGTCGTCCCAACGGGCCTGCATGAAGAATTTGCCGCCGTCAGCCTTGGCGGCGCGCAGAACCAGCAATAGAGGATCTCCGTTGATCGTGCGGTAGACGTGAACATGCGTTGGACAGACGCGATAAGTTGCTTTGCGCTGGTCATCCCGGACAACAATGGTTTGACCGGGAGCAGGCAGGTCAACACGGGGAGGAATGGGTGTAAGCTGAGTTGATGATCCCGGTGGTCGGTCCGGCTGTTGCATGGAAGGCACCATACGTGACCAGACAAGCGAATCTGTCGATCGCCCATGGCCGGTCACGGAATGGGGTATATTCGGCTCCGGCAAGCCTGACATCTCCCGGGCGAGCGACAGGGCGTCCCTGAAATTCAGCGAATGCCAGTCGGCAATAAACTGGATGACATCGCCACCCTTGCCGCAGCCCGAACCAAAACATTTGTAGCGTCCTGCCGCTTCATCCACGAAGAAAGACGGCGTCTTCTCCTGGTGGAATGGACAGCATGCCTTCAGATGCGCCCCATGGCCGACAAATTGAACTCCGGCCAATTGTTCTATTGTTGATCGCAAAGACAGCACTGTCTTGATGGCAGCAATGTCGGCCGATGCCCCGTGCCGGCCATCCGGTAGCGAAGCGCGTGTCATTTCACATCACCTGCCGCGAATTCTGCCGCGAACGAGGCGTGTCTTATTCCTTGGCGCCGTCGCATGCGCGTTGAGATGGCCGATGTCAAAGAAAGGGAATGATAGACTTGAGTCAGATGACAGGGCCGGCGAGGTCTCCACCTGAATTCCACCCACCGCGCTTCTTGCAATTCTCACAAATTCGATTTCCTGACCCCTCGGAGAAAAAGGTCCCGCCACACGTCAGGCATTTGCGGGACCTGCCTCGCCGCCGGGCATTGGCCAGATATTCGTCATTCCAGTAGGGACGGGATGTGAGACCCATGCGACAAGCCTTGATGGCCACAGATTGGCTGGTGCGACCAATTCGTCTGGCAATCTTGCAAAATGAATCCGCGTTTTTCCAACCGTCAATCAGTATATTGATGTCCCTGTCAGACCATTCAATGCCCTTTAAATGTCGCTGGGAGCGGCGGTGAACAGATGAATTGCTGCTATTCTCAATCAATTGCATAGATGTGTCCTTGCTCTATCCGAGGAGAAACCCCGATGTCTTGCAGTAAAGTGCCTTGCGTATGGGATTCGTCCGCATCGCGAGGTGCGAACATATAATAGTCGAGATAGAACATAACACAAACAAACAAAATACATTGATGCTATAGGGGCGTCTTGCGGTGCAACTGCCCTGTCATAACAGGTTTCTTTCCGCTGCTTCACTTTCGGAGCAGTCCATGGATTCCCACAAGAATGAATCCATGATGGTGGGCGGGTCCGCTGAAATTTCGCATTTCAATAGCATGACGGCATGATGAATGGTGCCATCATCGGTGCCGATGACGAAAAAGGAATCATTTTGATGACGCGGTTCGTGATCTTTCTGTTTGCATTAATGCCGGCAGCGGCAGGCGCACAAGTCACCGATATCGGGGATATGGCGGCCGGATTACAGGCACAGGCCGGTGACATCGCCGATTTAATCGGTGCGGCTGCCTTCCTACTCGGAATCTGTATCGGAATCGTCGGGCTCATGAAGTTTCGCCAGCATTCGCAGAATCCGAATGATCCCTCTGCCCGTTTGTCGACTGCATTCACGCTTGTCTTCGTCGGCGCAGCTTTGGTGGCGGTTCCCACGACATTGGGTGTCGGTATCGGCTCGCTATTTGGTACGGGAGCGACCAATGTTTCGGTGGACGGGACCCTGCGTAATATCAATTAGGTTCAGGGGCTGACTCTTCACGCAATCATGGACACGCCATTGAGCGCACTGGTTCTTGGTGCGCGGGCGCATGCTGTGCTTGCTGGCAGGATGCCACATGCCGTGAATGCATGTTTTCTGCGGGATGACTGGACCTGTCATGAATGTGGAATTCGACTGCCCGGATTTATGGAGATTGACCATATCCGCGGTCATCAGCCTTGCGATGCAGCCCATCTGCGGACAATTTGTCAATTTTGTCATAATCTTCATCATGCGGGATGGGCCGCCAATCGGGGGCGACTTCGCATCATCTGGGCACCCGCGATGTCTCAGAGGGCACTCACGCTGATGGCATGGCAAGTGCTTCTCTTCTCCACACATGAAAATGAGTCGGCAGTCTTCGGGGAATTGCGGGGCGCAGCGCGTGCCATCGCTTTGGATGCCAAACGTCGCGAGCGCATCCTCACCAACATCATTGGCGCCGCACATGCAGGTGGGTTGATTGAAGCCTTGTTTGCCCTCAAGCGGTTGAGGACTGAGGCCGAATTTTCCCGTATTGTTGCAAGTCTGGACCGGATTGTCCGGTTCTGGCCGACGGCTGTCGAACGCATGCTCAATCACCCTGTCGGCAAAGCCGCTGATTTGGGCCAGTGGCGACAAGGGGACTTCTTCTCCAAGGCCCAGGCCTTATCCGTCCAACACTGGCATGCCGAATCATCAGCCGCACGACTCGCCCGGCTTGTCGAAGATTCAACCGGACCATGAGAAGCATCATTCAGCGACCGCCATTGAATCCGGGTGTCTCCCTGGTCACACAGGACAGGATGCGACTGTCAGTGACCCGATCAGGGAAGAGCTATCTCGGTCCGCCGCATCTGTTTCCAGGCGGGTTTTGGTTATCCGACCTCCCGCCAGCGGATGCGCTCAGGCTGACTCGCGGGAAGCGTGATCGCATCGTCCATAGTGATGGGTGGATCGGCGTGACCTGGCGGCAGATCAGGCAAGATTTTGGCCTGAAGGGCCAACCCACATCGGGTGAGATACAGTTACTCGCTGAAATCAGTGCGCGGGTTATCCGCTTGACGGCGCACGCGCTCGATGAATTTAAACCTGCAAACGGTTCCGGCAACAGCAGGACAGGGTTAAAACTGTTCGGCAGCGCCAGTCTGGCCAAGGGCATTGGGTGTATAGTCTGGCCAGTGCTCAGGAATTCTGTGCCGATCAATTCATGGCTGGTTCAGTCGTCCCGGCATATGCATCTTATTGGCATGCGCATGGACACAGCATTTGATCGTCATCAACATATTTTCACGCTACGCTATCCGCCTCTCACATATTTGCGGCAATTGGCGCGGAACCCTGTTCCGGGGCAGGGCCCATGGAACGAAATCGAGTTGCCGGAAGCCGTGACTGAATTGAACGATTCACTCCAGCACAGGCTGTTGAAACTGCAACGGCCCGTCATTCTGCGGGGAATGTTTCAAGCGCATGATCTGGTGAGTGCGGCATGGGTTCAATCATGGTTGAGGGGGACAGATTCCAGTTGGGGACGCAGTTGGTTTACGCTTCCCGAACTGGTTGGCTTGCGGCGGGCCGGCACGTTTTTTGTGGCCGAGGCCTATGCCGGCCCCTGCCGCCGTCAACCCCTAGAGAAAAATCTGTTTGCCCGCCTTGCGCGGGGACTTGAACAGGCTTGTCGGGGACGTCAGGGCGCAGCATGTTCCTGGTCAGCAAATCTGACAGCGGAAAATCTGGTCCGCGCCGCCTGCTCCAAATCCCGGAGACACTCTAGTCCAACATCAATGGAAGCCGTATGGAACGCTGCAAGTGATCGTATTGCCTGTCTTCAAGCGATCGCTGCAATCGAGGCAGCCGGCGGCGACGTGCGCGCTGCGGTTGCCGGCACAGTGACTGTCGGCGTGAACGGTGAATGCACGGATGCAGCTGCCGTCGTCGATTCCGTGTGGCAATGCGGGATGCATCTGTCAGCAGGTGCGGCGCGTGCGCTGAAACTCCAGGGGGCCCGTCTTTTGACGCAGGCTGATTTGTATGGCGGCGCGCAAGAGGATTTGCTGTTAGCGGTTGCGTCGCAACTTGGACTCTGCGGGCTGGTGCGGCGCATGGATCCGATTGCCGACAAAAAACACGGCCGTCAATCGCAGATCGAGTCCCTGTCTGCTGCCTTGAGCAGACTGTCCTCCTGATGCTCTTCGATGTGACTGGCCTATTCGGTGGTTCGAGTCTCGCCGAACGTATTCGCCTCGAGTCGGCCGATGATGCCCAGACGCTGACCCTGAAGGATGGATCGCTGGTGTCGGTCATCTGCATCGGTGGTTCCATGCGCCATGAGAATGCAGATGATCTTGCCGCGGTTGCGAATGGATTGCGGGTCTCCCTGGCACCGCTGCTGTCGCGACCCGGTCATGCGCTTGAATTCATTTTTTCACGAGATCCAGCGGCGAGTTGTCGCCAACTGGAACAGGTCTTCGATCTCCAACGCCGTCACTGTCGCAGTCTTCAACTGAACCTTGTGGACATTCTCGACGCTGCGCAGGCGAAACTGTCGGGTGTGGTGAATGGTGAATCCTGTTTGTCCGTCATCTACACGCGGCCAGCCGTGAATATGACCGGTGAATTGGGGTTCGATCGGCAAACCCGTCCGGAAGAGCAATTGTTTGCGCGGGTTACAACGTCACCTGAAATGCATGAAGTGGCCGCGCGTCATGTCACGCTGACAGAGGCCATCTGCCGCGATTTACATGCCCGCGGACGTCAAGCCAACATCCTGGATGTCACCGACTCCTTGCGTGAAATCCGCGCCAGTCTTTATCCCTTCTCGGCACCTTGGAAGGACGACTGGATGCCGGTACTGCCGCTTCACCTGTGCGTCCACACGAACCCGCCGATTCCAACTGTTATGATGCCGTCCAGCGCCGCCGAGATGAGCCTGCGGAGTTTCTCCAATTTTGCGCCGCCCAGTCTCGACCGCCAATTGTCCACCGAAGATACGCAAGTTCTGAATGCGCGTACGGTACGCATTGGCGATGCAATCTTCTCCGGATTTGATGTCACGGTTGCACCTGAAATCCTGACGCCATTCGATGAATTGGTGGGCGAGACCATGGCATCTCCTTTGCCAATGTCCTGGCGCTGCCGATTTCTCATTGAACCGGGAGGGTTGCAAGCGATGCGCCTGAAGGAACAGATCGCACGTTTATTCGCCTTTGCCGCTCCTGTGCGCAATGTCCGAATCCGGAACGCGGTTGCCGCTTTGCGTGAGATTGACGGTGCGGGGGATACGATTATTCGGTTGCGGATTTCCTTTGCGACCTGGACACGGGTTGCCGAGGAAGCGGAACTGCGTCGCCGCGTGGCAATCCTGCAAAGGGCGGCGGAGCAATGGGGGAATTTGTCGACCGACAGTATCTCGGCTGATCCTCTCGCCACCGTTCTGTCGACATCAGCAGGTCTTGGGCCGGAATCGACTGCGCCAGCTGCTGCTGCACCGTTGTCTGCCGCCCTCGCCATGCTGCCAATTTCCCGCCAGGCAAGTCCGTGGGTGAAAGGATCTGTGATTTTTCGTACCGAAGATGGCAAGATGTGGCCTTATCAGCCGGGATCCTCGCTTCAAAACAGTTGGGCTGAGATCTATTGCGGGACTCCCGGGTCAGGAAAGTCAGTCGCTATGCATGCGATCAACCGTGCGTGCCTGACATCACCGCGTGTGGGACCCCTCATTGAGGAAAAACTGCCGCTGATCGCAGCGATTGATATTGGGCGTTCGGCACAGGGATTTGTTGATCTGGTACGGGATTCATTGCCAGTGCATCGTCGTCACGAGGCGGTTCACCACAAACTTCGCATGACACCAGAACATGCGATTAATCCGTTTGACACGCCATTGGGGATGCGGCGTCCCTTGTCTTCAGGCAGGTCTTTCATGGTTAATTTCCTGGCTATCCTGTGCAGTGCAGGTGAAGCTTCCGGTCCATGTCCCATTTCCGGATTGGCATCAGCATCGCTGGACCAGGTGTTCGACACGCTTTCTGATGCGAAGAATCCCAAGGGATATGTCAGAGGTGAGGCACCGGAGGTGGATCGCGCATTGGTCGAGGCCGGATTCGCCGGGTCAGGAGACAGATGTTGGTGGGAAGTGACGGACTTCCTGTTTCGTGAGGGTTTCATTGAAGCCGCCTCACGCGCCCAGACTTTCGCCGTGCCCGTACTTTCGGATCTCGTCACGGCCAGTTGTTGCGGTCATATTGCCTCTCTCTATTCGGAAGCCACTGCCAAAACGGGTGATGAACCGGTGATCAAAGCGTTCCATCGCCGGATCGCCGAGGCCATCAGGGATTTTTGTATTATGGCGGCCCCGACGCGTTTCGATGTTGGCCCTGCGCGAATCGCAGCCCTTGACCTGGAAGAGGTGGCTGGGGGCAATAGCGGTCCTGCGGCACAGTGTCAGACATCACTTATGTTCATGTTGGCGCGACAGGCAATGATTGGCAATTGGCTGGTTGACAAGGACGAGATCACGCAAGCAATCGAACTGGGAAATTGTCCACCGCAATATCAGCGGTTTCATATCGCGCAAACCAGGTTGAACCGACATATCCCGAAGCTGATTTGCATTGATGAATTTCATCGCACTGGAGGTCAGTTGGGATTCCGCCGCCAGATTCTGCAGGATATCCGCGAGGGACGAAAAAACAATGTTCGGATTGCCCTTGCCTCTCAATTGCCGGGTGATTTTGGCAATGAGATTCTTGATGTGGCTTCGACAATCCTGATATTTGATGCGCCGTCCGAGGCTTCTGCGCAAAAGCTGGTGCAGAGTTTTGGTTTGAGCGAAACCGACAAGGATATGATCCGCAACCGGTTGAATGGACCGACTTCCGATGGCGCGCCACTTTTTGCTGTTATTCGGCATAAAGAGGGGGTTGCGCGCCAACAGCTCGTTCTCACGCTCGGCGCCAATGAGCTCTGGGCATTGTCGACGGTTCCCGAAGATTCGGCTTTGCGCGCGGACCTGACAGAGTTGCTGGGTTCGCGCGCGGCGCGCTCAATTCTCGCCGCACGTTTTCCTGGTGGCTCGGCCAAGGCGGAGATCGAGGCGCGCACGGCCAGGCGTTCGGAAATGCGCATCCCCCCGTCTGTCAATAATATGTCTGACAATCTCGCGCAGGAACTGGCGGCGGAATTTCGTGCCAGTCAGCCGGGCACCGGGAGGGCCAGTTGAGATTATTGCTGTGAAACCGACCGGAGTCGGTGCGCCGCGTCAACACAACAGACATATGAGGTTGTCTGTGACCGAAACGATGCGTCCCAAAGGACAGGCTTTGTCTCCACGCGATGGCCCATGCTGCTCTTGACAGTTCAGTGTGATACATGCGCCCGTCTCACATTGTGGCAGGTTGGCCAGCGCATTGAGCGGTTCCCGGTCGCCAGACATCCAGGCGATGGGATTTTGGCGCGCGGCATGAACCGGAAGGAGAGGATCTGATACGTCACGAAAGTTTGATTCGAGACCTGAAATCACCATCGAGGCAGAAGTGCACATTTTCTGGGAGCAGGAGGATTTCACCGATAGGTGGACGAGTCAAAGGCCAAACGGATCCGCATGTCAAGCCTCAAATTCTCAACCACTTCGATATTCTTGAGGCTGCCTGTGCGATGGCTTGAACGGATCAGGATTGCCGTGAGTAGGCGGGATATACCTGACAGTCCCTGATCAAGGTATGGCTTGCAGAGATGGTTGACACCCGACCATAGGACGGCAAGCTCGCGCCGAGTCGAAAGGCGAGGTGACGGTGATCATGACCTGCACCCGAGACTCAGATCGGAACTTCCCGAACCTGCCCTGCCCTGACTTCCTGGATGGCTCTGCGGATCTCCTTTGTTCGATGCTTCACGCGGGGCCATGCCGTGGCCATCAGCACGATGACCGCCAACCGACTGGAAGTCAGGTTTTGCTGATACCGCAAGGTAACTACTTGCCCCCGTTATCAGCTACCTTCGTAGAGGCAGTCAACGGCCTTTT
>JAPOTI010000138.1 GCA_026709265.1 Paracoccaceae bacterium
ACTCCCCCTTTTGGGCCCCGGAGGCCCATCGATGCGCGGGCATGATCGGGCCATCCACGGAGACTCTGGACTCATCCCAATCACCGGATCACTCATGGACAATACGTTCACAAAGATTCGCTTGGGTCCCACGCCGGAACCGCGTGACGACACGGGTCCACCGCCCAAAATGCGGCGGGAGATCACGCCAGGGTGTGCCTGTCCGGAACCGCCAGAGAACCCCTTCCAGACACAGACGATTGTCCACCGCAGTCCGCCCCGGATCCGTCACCTGGCCCGGACACAGCGGGGCCACCCGCGCCCACATCTCATCCGTCAAAACTGTGCGATCTGCATTCATCTTGTCACCCACCTCGTCTGCTCGTGCCGCCTTTTTCGGCGTGCAATGCCGACACAAAGACACGCCCAGCGCTCAAAACGCAAGGCAATTGTCAACGGGCCTTAGCTGAAATCCCCTCCCGCGCCTGCAGCAAAATTCCCTGGCCCTTTGATCGTGCCCTCTACAGGGAACTCAACCGGATCAAACAGTTCTTCGGCACAATCAAGGAATTCTGCCTCGCCGCGTCCCGCTATGACAAAACGGCATGCAACTTTCTCTCCGGCGTACAGCTTGCCGTCAGCCGCTACCTGCTGCGCGCATCGGCAAAACAATCAAATGGGTACACTGCCTGGGCTGTATATCCGCGAAGCCGGAAAGAAAATCAAACTGCCCTGCAGCCCGGACAGGAATTTGGCATGCGCGTGATCAACACACACTTGCGGGACAGAAAAGAAGGAACTATGAGTGCCATTTCACATTATTCGGGAAGTGCTGACAGCGTGAATTTGCAATCCAACCGAGCCGCGGCGTGGAGCCGATCAGCAGCAGGCATCGGGCAGTCTGGGATAGAAGCAATCGTTCGCCCTATGAGGCCTGTTGATTGATGGCTCCCATGAGACGGGAATCTGACACCGATCATCCCGAATGGTTCCAGAAAAAACGCAAATCCCGACCCCTGATCGTTGCGCGCTGGGTGCCAATTGCACTTGTCGGGCTACCCGTGGCAACACTTCTGGCCATTGTCATCTACCCGACCGTCTGGATGTTTTACCATTCGCTCCGGGATACGAATATTCAAGGCCTGTTTATGGGCACCCACAGCCATATCGGATTCTCCAATTACGCTGATGTGCTGGGATCGGAGCGCTTTCAGGATTCACTCCTTCATCTGGCACAATATCTGACTTTTGGTGCCTGTCTCCAGGTCATCATCGGCACTGTTCTGGCACTCACGCTCTATGAATTTGTCAAATCGAATGCCATCCGAACAGTGGTGCTCATTATGCTGGTCATCCCGATGATGTTACCACCCTCTATCGTCGGAGTCCTCTGGCGGTTTCTTCTGACTCCCTCGAACGGGGCCGTCAACCAGGCACTGCTCAATCTCGGCCTGATCGAGCAGCATATCGAATGGTTCAATGCCGGTATCTCGCTTTGGTCAATCATTATTGCCGACAGTTGGAACTGGGTCGCGCTACCCTTGCTGATCGTGTATTCGGGCCGGGTGTCTTTACCCCCCGCTGTCTATGAAGCCGCACGGGTCGACGGGGCCAGCCAGTGGAAAGTGATGCGCCGTATCACCCTCCCCATGCTCAAGGAGGTGATCGCGATCGCCTTTATCCTGCGCTTTACCGATGCGTTCAAATTTGTGGATCTGGTCTATATTATGACGAGCGGCGGGCCAGCCCAGTCTTCTGAACTGCCGACCTATATTGCCTTTCAACGCGGAATCCGGGAATTTGCGGTTGGTGAAGCCGCCGCCTACGCCATTATCATCTTTATCATATCTGCAGTCATCATCACATTGTTTCTCAAATATATGAAAGGCGTGATGCGCGCGCGAGGATTTGCCTGATGAACCATGCAACAGGTGCCATGACTGCAGGCGGGACAGAACGCACGCAGGACGCGTGGCGTCATGTCAGATATCTGTTCCTGGCTTTTCTGGGCCTGTGGATCGTGTTTACCGTCTTCCCGCTTTATTTCATGACCATCACCGCTTTCAAATCCGCGGCGGAAGCCAATCTCACAGTGCCGACATTTTGGCCACAGGAGTGGCAGCCAAGAAATTTCATCGGTGTGTTTGACGAAAGAACAAATTTCAATGCCCTCGTGGACTCTTTCGTCATCGCCTCTGCCAATACGGCGCTTTCCCTGTTTCTGGGTTCGCTCGCCGGCTACGCTTTTGCGCGATTTCCCCGCCAGGCAGGTGGTGAAAATCTGGCCTTTTGGATCCTGTCCAATCGCATGTTCCCGCCAGTGGCCATCCTTGTGCCAATGTTCTTTCTCTTCGACAACACCCCCTGGGGTACCGACAGCCATCTGTCACTGATCATTCTCTATCTGGTGTTCAATCTGCCGTTGGCCACCTGGCTCATGATGGTGTTTTTTCGCGATGCGCCGGTCGAGATCGAAGAAGCTGCCTATCTCGACGGCTGGACGCCACTCCGGGCGTTTTTCAAGGTCACGCTACCGCTTGTCATCCCGGGGATGATTTCCGTGGCCATGCTCTGCTGGATTTTTGCGTGGAACGAGTATCTGTTCGCCAATCTTTTTGTCGGCACGGCGGTCCGCACCTATACCATCGTGATTCCGACCTTTACGCACGGTTCACAGACCCTATGGAACTTTCAGATGGCCTTCTCGCTGCTGGCATTGATTCCTCCTGTGACACTTTTCATTCTGCTGCGCCGCTACATGGTCCGCGGCCTGTCACTCGGTGTCGTCAAAGGCTGATGGCACACCTCGAGGTTGAGGGAATTTGCAAAGGCTGGGAATTTCCGGTCATCGACGAATTGTCTTTCGCGGTCGAGGAAGGCGAGTTCTTTGTCGTGCTGGGCCCATCCGGGATTGGCAAGACCACAACCCTGCGTTTGATTTCCGGTCTTGAGACGCCGGATGCAGGGCGAATCCTTATCGGCGGGACAGATCAAACGCGCCTGCCCCCCTACCGACGACGTATTGCCATGACATTCGAGAGTTATGCCCTTTATCCCCATCTCTCGGTCTATGAGAATATTGCAAGCCCCCTCCGCGCGCGCAGGCTCCCCGCGAATGAACGCGACAAGAGAGTCAAGGACGTCGCCGAATTGCTGCGGATTGCGCATCTCCTGGATCGGCGGCCGGGAGAGGTTTCAGGTGGGCAAAAACAGCGGACGGCACTGGGGCGGACGTTGGTCGCTGACCCCGAGGTCTTTTTGCTTGATGAACCGATCAGCCATCTCGATGCGAAAATTCGGCATGAATTGCGCACACAGTTTCATACACTTGAGGATCTGCGCAAGGTCGCCACGGTATATGTGACTCATGACTATGCGGAGGCATTGTCGCTGGGAGATCGGATCGGTGTCATGGGAACGCGCGGACGTCTGGAGCAAGTCGGCAATCCCAGAGATCTGTTTGAACGCCCTGCCAATCTGAAGGTGGCGGAGCATCTTGGTCAACCGACGATCAATGTGATTCCATCCCGCATTCGCAGAGATAACAACGGTCTCTTCCTTGACTCCGAAACAGGCGATTTGCGGCTGAAACTGAGCGGTGAAAGCGAAGCGGCGCTTGCCGGCTACAGCAAGGACCACGTGATTGCCGGATTGCGTCCACAATATATCCGCCCGATCGACGAAGCTGCTGACGGCATGGAACTGCTGTCAGCGGAAGTCGATGTTTATGAACCCCTCGGGACCAATGGCATCATGATGGCAAATTTGGGCAGCATGAGTCTGACGGCGCTGACCGACCCTGAAAAACATTACGAAACCGGACAAAAAGTGCAGATTGCTGTCGATGTCAGCGGCCTCCATCTGTTTGACGCAGACAGCCAGGTCAGGCTCACAGGGATAACGTAAGATGTCGGGAGTCTCGCTGCAAAAAGTCAACAAAATATATGGATCCGGTGCCGACAGTGTCCACGCGGTGCAGGATCTTGATCTCGAAGTTTCCGATGGCGAATTCGTCGCCCTTCTTGGCCCCTCAGGATGTGGGAAAACCTCGACGCTGCGCATGATCGTCGGTCTTGAAAGCATAACATCGGGGCAAATTCTGTTTGGGGACCGTGACATATCACATCTGGATCCGCAGGACCGAAATGTCGCCATGGCTTTTGAGACTTACGCACTCTATCCCAATTTCACGGTGGCAGACAATCTGTCGTTTCCTCTTGAAGTTCTTGGCCTCCCGGCAGAGTTGCAACGGAAAAAAACTGACGAAATTGCTGAACTCCTGCGGATCACCGATATATTACAGGCCTATCCGCCTGAACTTTCCGGCGGCCAGCAACAGCGCGTTTCACTGGGGCGTGCCTTGATCCGTGAGCCTTCGGTTTTCATCCTTGATGAAGTGATGAGCCATCTCGATGCCCATTTGAAATTCAGCATGCTGTTTGACCTCAAACGTCTGCACCGTGAACTGCGGCGAACCATGATTTATGTAACGCATGATCAGGTCGAAGCCCTGGCGCTGGCAGATCGGGTTGCGGTGATGTCAAATGCCCGGATGCAGCAAGTGGGTGACCGGAACACGCTCTATAATCGTCCGGCGAATGTGTTCGTGGCTGACTTTATCGGTGAACCCCCAACCAATTTCTTTCGTGCCGAAGTCGCGTATCACGATCATGACACGATCATCTCGGTCATGGATTCCGATCTGACATTGCAACCCGGTACCGCAGCCGCAACTTCGTTGCGTGAATCCCAGCGCAAAGAGGTGATCGCCGGGATCCGCCCGCAGAATCTCGGCTTCGCTGAGACAGCGCATTTCCTCACTGCGGATGTGGAGATCAGTGAATATCTCGGTGAGCGTTCAATGCTGACCGTGGTCAACGGTACCACCCGTTTTCAGGCCATCGCACCGCCTGACTTGCGCGTCAATCCCGGAACTTCGGTGCGCCTCTATTACGAACCTCTCAATGTCATGCTGTTTGATCCTGAAACAGAAACACTGATTGCTTGAACTCTTTCACGCAAAGTGTGAAAATAAAGCCATATGATAGAACAAGGGAAATAAAGTCATGGGAATAGGTAGAGACTGGACTCGGCGAAAATTCATGAAAAATGTCGCCATGGGTGCCGGTGCAGCCGCCACCGGTGCGGGCACGGGGCGACTGGCCTGGGGCAAGGAAATGGTCCCACCGGGCAAGAAACTCTTCAACGATATTGGATTGTCATACTTTCAGGATACAAACTGGCTACATGCGCCTTTGTGGCTTTCGGATCACCTGATGAAAGAAGCAGGTGTCGGTATTGAGAGTCGTGAACTCTATGATGGCGGCGATGCCGTGGCCAAGATCTTGCCGCAACTCCTTTCGCGTGAGCCACGCTTTGACTTTGTGCAGTACCCTTCGCTTTTCTTTGGTGCTTTTGCCTCGACCGGTCAGCTGGAACCACTTGATCCGTATTTCGAACAGTATGAAGGGACTGACGAATATCTTGACTGGGTGATGCCGGCCTATCGTGAGTTCTATACGAAATGGAGCGGCGAGACGGTTGGATTGATGCTCGACGGCGACATCCACATTCTCCATTACCGCAACAAGTATTTCAATGATCCTGGACTCCAGTCCAAATTCTCGTCACGCTTTCAGCGCGAATTGACGGTGCCCGTAACCTGGCCCGAGTTTCTCGAATGCACGCAGTTCTTCACCGAAGAATTATCGAGCCAGGGAGTCTACGGCACGTCAATGGTCGTGAACCCGCCAAATTTCGGGTGGGGATTCTGGATGGATATCGCGGCATCAGCAGGTGTCAATTACTTTGATGAAAATATGAACCCGGTCATCAACCAGGGTCGGGCCGCCGAAACACTCGACATGTATCGGGAGATCATCAAATTTGGCCCGCCAGGTGCGGAAAACATGGATATCGGGACAACAATCCAGCGCTGGACCTCCGCTTCGGATGTGATGAGTGTCTGGTGGATTGACCTTGCTGAATTCACCGTTCAGCAACAGACGCCTGAGGATGCCGAAGATCAGGGTGCGGCGATTGTTCCTGGCTGGCCGATGGATGATGGCAGCGTCCAGCACC
The DNA here is from genome assembly GCA_026709265.1 of Paracoccaceae bacterium. Classification (GTDB taxonomy): domain Bacteria; phylum Pseudomonadota; class Alphaproteobacteria; order Rhodobacterales; family Rhodobacteraceae; genus JAPOXR01. The sequence goes on from JAPOTI010000138.1 coordinate 6,061, forward strand.
GGGCAATTTCATTATGGTGTCGAACAGCATCTATTCCACGCAATCTGCCGCAGGATGTGAAGGATGCCGCCTTCTACTTCATCTACAGAATGTCGCATCCAGACTATTCTGACCGCATCGTCGCGGACCCATATTGTGGGTCCGATCCATTCGGCAAGTCACATTATACGGATGCCGCGGCACAGATGTATATCGAGCCCAATCCGCAAAGGGAAACGAACGAACTCTGGGCGACGAATAATGGGATTTTCCAGACTTTTGGCCGGGCACGCAACCACCTGGATGCAGGGCTGGCGAATATTGAAGTCGGTTATCCGCAATTCTTCTGGGAAGGTGCGCCCGAATATGCTGACGCTCTTGGACGCAATATTTCGAAAGCGATTGCCGGGGAGTTGACCTCTCAGCAGGCGCTGGACGAAGCCGCAGAGGAGTGGGTGCAGTTGGTGCAAAAACTTGGTATTGACAGCCAGAAGGCGCAATATCGAAACTTCATCGACGGTGCCCGGGCACTCGGCTACAAGATTTGAACTGACAGGGCTGGTGGCACGACTGCCGGCCCTATTCTCAAACCCGGGTGCAGATCCGGGTTTTTCATTTTTCTGGACATTGAGACTCCATCATGAAGAAGATTCTGAACGATCCGGCCGCCTATGTCGACGAAATGCTGGAAGGAATGATTGCGGCGCATCCCGAAATTTACAGAATGGCAGGGCAACGAGTCATTGCGCGTGCTGGCGCGGCAACCCGGGGGAAAGTTGGCATCGTTTCGGGTGGCGGGTCGGGCCATCTTCCCGTCTTCACTGGCTATGTTGGCAAAGGGCTTCTTGATGCCTGTGCAATCGGCGACGTCTTTGCCTCTCCTTCAGCCGAAGAAATGGCTGACAGCATGCGTGCAGCCAACGGTGGCGCCGGAGTGTTACGCCTGTATGGGAATTATGGCGGCGATGTCATGAATTTTGACATGGCGGGAGAAACCGTCGCATTCGAAAATGACATTGAATCCACGACCGTTCTGCTCGCCGATGATGTGGCTTCAGCCGGACCAGAGGAAGCCGGGAAGCGACGCGGAACGGGCGGCATGATCTTTGCGTTCAAGACCGCGGGAGCCAGTGCGGAGCGGATGGACGATCTTGAGACTGTCACACGAATTGCGCAGCGAACCGCTGACAATTGCCGCTCCCTCGGTATGGCGCTCACCCCGTGCACCGTACCGCAGGCCGGCACACCGACCTTCCAGATCAATGAGAATGAAATGGAAATGGGGATGGGTATTCATGGTGAACCGGGAATCTGGCGGGATCAACTCAGATCGGCAGACGCCATCACCGATGAAATGATGGATCGACTGTTTGATGATATTAAGTTGGCAGACGGCGACGCCTGCTCGATTCTTGTGAATTCTCTGGGCGCAACCCCGCAGGAAGAACTGTATATCATATATCGCCGTGCGGCGACGCGTCTGCAGGATGCAGGCGCACGAATCGTGATGCCACTTGTCGGTCGCTACGCCACTTCAATGGAAATGACCGGCGCAACCATCACCTTGTGCAAACTCGACGAAGAACTGGAAACCCTGTTGAAGGAGCCGTGCCACTGTGCCTTCTGGACGGTGATGTGATGTCGTTCAGAGTCGACGATCTTGTCGCAGCCGCAGAACGGATTGCAAAGGCTGCACGCGAAGCGAAGGATGAACTCAATGCACAAGACGGACGCCTTGGCGATGGTGATCTCGGCATAACCCTCGACAAGGGATGGGCTGAAGCCACAGCGCTCGAAGTGGATGACCCCGATCTCGGCCGCTATTTTCTGGCTCTCTCGAAAGCTTTTCAGCGCGTTTCATCCTCTTCTTTTGGGACATTGCTTGCCACCGGATTGATGGCAGCAGCAAAGGGCACCAAAGGGCGCAATGCGGTTGAGTATCATGAAGTCACTGATCTGATCGCCGCTGCACGCGATGCAATGATGGCACGCGGCAAAGGAGAGTTGGGGCAGAAGAGTGTCCTCGATATCCTTGATGCCCTTGCCATTGCAACCCGCGATCTGAATGACCCCGGGGACATTGCGGAAGCTGCAAGACAAGCTGTCGAAGTGAGCCTGGAGACGTTTCGTAACCAGCCAGCCGGTTTGGGTCGGGCCCGCATGTATGGTGAAGCCTCGATTGGGCTTGATGATCCGGGTATGCTGGCCACACGACATATGGTCAACGGATTAATCAGTGATAACTCCGCACCGTAAAGAGCGCGGTATCGTTTTCATAGAATCCGGCGGCTGCGCACCAGGGAATGGATAGAGTGAAATCCGGCGTTTTGCTGTCTGGCGGTCAAGGGAGGGCACGTTGAAACGGGAACGCAGTACAAAGGTCGTCGCGACTTTGGGGCCGGCATCCGATACTGAGAACAAGATTCGTGAACTGTTCGAAGCTGGTGCTGATATCTTCCGGCTGAATCTGAGTCATGGCGATCATGAAGCGGTTCGGCAACGCCATCAGAAAATCCGTCGTATCGAGGAAGAGGTCGGGAGACCGATCGGTATCCTTGCAGATTTACAGGGGCCAAAAATCCGCTGTGGGACGTTCGCGCGCGGCTCCGAGATGCTCGTTCGTGGACAGGAATTCCGCTTCGACAGTGAAGATATTCCCGGTGACAAATCTCGTGTTCACGTGCCGGTAGAGGCCGTGTTTTCGGCGATGACGCCCGGTGCATCAATTCTCGTCAATGACGGACAGATTCGCCTTGAGGTCAATGAAGCGGGGCAGGATTTTGCCCGATGTCGTGTCATCGAAGGTGGACGGATTTCTGATCGCAAGGGAATTAATCTTCCTGATGTTGTGTTACCCCTCGCGGCCCTTTCAGACAAGGACCGCGATGATCTGGAATTCGTCTGTGAACTCGGCATCGACTGGCTCGCTTTGTCATTCGTCCAACGGGCCGGCGATATCGAGGAAGCACGTCAGCTGGCCAATGGACGCGCAGCAATTATGGCAAAGATCGAAAAACCGGCGGCACTGGAATGTTTTGACTCGATTTTGGACGCCTCAGACGGAATCATGGTGGCACGCGGGGATCTCGGCGTGGAAATGTCGGTTCATGAGGTTCCACCCGTGCAAAAGCGTCTGATCCGCCGTTGCCGGGCTGCCGCCAAACCGGTGATTGTCGCGACGCAAATGCTCGAATCCATGATCACCAGTCCAGTGCCCACACGCGCCGAGGTTTCCGATGTTGCACAAGCCGTCTATGAAGGCGCAGATGCCATCATGCTATCGGCCGAATCGGCGGCTGGCAAACATCCGACAGCATCGGTGCATATGATGCACAATGTTGCGCTTTCGGTCGAAAGGGATCCCACCTTTCGGCAAATCATGGAAGCTTCACGGACCGGAATTCGCGAGACTGTTACCGATGCAATGACCGTTGCTGCCCGGGAAATTGCCGAGACAACCGAAGTGAAAGCGATCTGTTGTTTTACCCATTCAGGCACAACAGGCCGCCTGATTTCGCGTGAGCGGCCCAAAAGACCTTTGTTGATTCTCACACCCTTCCCTGAAATCGCGCGTCGACTTTGCCTGCTTTGGGGCTCCCATTGCGTGGTCACGAAACCCATCGACAGTTTCGGTGAAGCTGTCCTTGACGCTGCAACCATAGCGCGCCGGGAGGAATTTGGGGAGAAGGACGATCGGGTCATTATTCTTGCCGGGGTCCCCTTCAATGTGCCGGGATCAACCAATATCATCCGCATCGCGGAACTTCAGTCGTGCGAAGACGGCACGGCTTGATCACGCTCCACTGCCAACGCTGCATTATTGATCGATTGACGGATATAACCTGTTACTGCGCAACCCTCTCTTATCTTCCTACCCGACCCAATGACCGGCCGTAATGAGACTGACCTCGCAATCATGCCCCATTTGTTGGCTCTTGCGGGCGAATGATCGTGCCAGGACGACACAGATTGACACAAATGCCGCAGGATCCCGACTTGTGCTGCTTGCACCAGGAGATCGGTATCCATAAAGTTGGGGTGCGCTAGGGGTGTAGCTCAGTTGGTAGAGCACCGGTCTCCAAAACCGGTTGCCGGGGGTTCGAGTCCCTCCACCCCTGCCAAATCTCACTTTTGTTGGGATTCACCCCGGACTCGGTGTCTGAGCGAGTCGCCACGGCAGTGGTTTCTGCCAATAAATCATAGGGTTGTCGCAGAACCACGTCGATCACTCCATCATCCCAGGTGCAGTTCGATAGTCCAAAATTGAGCAAGCGGCGTTTCTCCCGTGCCCCTTGGCGTTCGAACAGGGGCTGGGCGTTGCGCGCCAGATCAAGAAGGGCGACACCTTCGTGAATATAAGACGGCCCGGCTTGCTGATGGTGCGCAATCTCACGCAGACAGCGGTTTTGCGCGGCGCGCCATTCCGCTGACTTCCTGTCAAAGAATGCCCCATCGATACGACCGTCGAGTTTATCAATGTACATAGCATCAATCCGTTCACCCAGACGCGTGCATTCGGCGTCCAGCCGGCTGATGGCTTCCTGGTGTTCCTGCTGCTCTTCCGCATGGCTGGCCTGCAAGGCCAGACGCGCCAGTCGAGCACCTCGTCATCAAACCGCAATCGGGCCCAGCACCTGGGCGAATTGATGCCCGCAATTCGTTTCCGGTCCATCCCCGCGTGGGCGGGGAACACTTGACATGTGGGGCTTCATAAGAGGTAAGAAAATGAACGGGGCGTCGACAGGATGTCAGCGACATGGAGACACGCATTTGACACTGTGCAGGACACAGCCACCCAGATCACCGAACTCATATGTCTTCGAATCAGGAATCAAGACAAAAGAGGGGCGGTTGTTGTTGGCTGCAAAAATCCCTGTGGATCGCGCAGGAATTCTCTTGCCGTCAGCTTGCGCCGCCCCGCGTCTTTTGCACAATTCCAGAAGCGGAACCCGCGCGGCTGATCAGCTGCCCGGATTCGCTATGCCGGACCAAAACCACCCACCATATGACCCCGTCAGACCGACTGAATCCAGAATTAGCGGGAATTGCTGGTGATCAGGTACAGCTCATTGACAAAAGAACAAGAATAGAACATAGTTGCTGAATCACAAATAGAACACCCCAACTTGAAGAGCTCCGTTCTTGAACATGACCCTTCATGAATTCCGCGACCCGATTCACAATTGCGTCACGCTTGACAGCCAGGAGCGGAAAGTCGTCGACTCACGGCCATTTCAGAGGTTGCGTCATATCCATCAGCTTGCGTTGACCCATCTTGTTTATCCCGGTGCGACCCATAAGCGATTTGAACATTCACTGGGTGTCATGGAATTGGCAAGCCGTGTGTATGATGTCATCACCAACCGCGACAATATGTCAAATTACATCAAGAATCATTTTGAGGAGATCCAGTGCAAAGACCAAGTGCGCTACTGGCGAAGAGTTGTTCGGATGGCTGCCCTTTGCCATGATGTTGGCCATATGCCGTTCTCCCATGCTGCCGAAAAAGATCTGCTCCCCGATAACTGGAATCATGAGCGAATCACCCGGCGAATCATTGAGAGTTCAGAGATGAAAAAGATCTGGTCAAGCATGAAACCTCCTCTCGAAGTCACCGACATTGTCAAGATCGCGCTTGGGGCAAAAGAAGCAACAGACCTGACTTTTTCCAGTTGGGAGGCAATCCTATCGGAAGTCATTACCGGTGATGCATTCGGCGTTGATCGGATCGACTATCTCTTGCGTGATTCGCATCATACCGGTGTGGCGTATGGAAAATTTGACCATTACAGGCTGATTGACACACTCCGGATTCTTCCCTCGTCCTACGACGAAAGCGATACAGACTGCATGCCCCTACTTGGCATTCAGGAAGGTGGGCTGCATTCGGCCGAAGCTCTTATGCTTGCCCGCTACTTTATGTACATACAGGTCTATTTTCATCCCGTCCGGCGGATTTACGATATTCACCTGATGGATTTTCTCCGTGAATGGCTGAAGAACGGACAGTTCAGCATCCAGATCAATTCTCATCTTCGAAAAACAGACAACGAGGTCTTCGCCGCCCTCCAGTCTGCATCACGAAACCGAAGGGGCAAGGGATACAGACATGCTGCCCGTATTGTCGAAAGACAGCATTTCAAGCTGCTCTATTCCCGTAATCCGAATGATGTGAAAATAAATCGGAACGCGGGCAAAGCGGTATTCGACAAGCTCAGCGAACAGTTTGGAGAGTGTCGGTTCAGACATGACAGATACACTGCCCGTGGCGGTGCGCCTGATTTTCCGGTTGAGCTACGCGATGGCAAGATCGTGTCTTCACTTCTCATTTCTAAAACGCTCAATCAACTTCCAGTCGTTTCAGTTGACAATGTCTTCGCCGATCGATCGGTCTATAATCAAGTGCATGACTGGCTTGAGCAGAATCGTGATCGCATCATTTGCCCCAATTCCCAAAATGAGGAGAACTGAGAATGAATCGTATCATGAGAACCGTGATAATTTCTTGTCTTGTCGACAAGTTGCGGGACGAAGGAAGTTGGTGCGGCGAGACGCATATCCAGAAGGCCGGATACTTCCTCCAGGAACTCGCAAAGGTCCCGCTGGGATTCAAATTTGTGATGTACAAGCATGGCCCATTTTCGTTTGATTTAAGAGATGAACTGACCGTACTGCGGGCTGATGGGCTACTGGAACTCTCGGTGGAACCACCCTATGGCCCCCGTTTTGTTACAACAGTTCGGGGAAAGGAACTTCAGGGTTCGTTTTCACAAACGATGCCAGAGCATGAAATCGCGCTGAATTTCGTAGCCAACAAGCTGGGCAACCGCAAGGTCTCAGATCTGGAGCGGCTGGCAACGGCTCTCTTTGTGACCCTCAACGCGGACGATTCAGAACAATCGACGGACAAACGCGCTGCGCAGTTCCATCACCTCAAACGTCATATTCCCGAAGACACCGCACGTCAGGCCATTCATGAAATTGATCAAATAATCTGCGAATCGAAAAACCGCATCCTTCCCAGTGTCGACTCCGCAAGTGTATGATCAGTGTGATGCGCACATCTTTCCTTTCAAAGGTTTGATCCTGTCATGATACAGCAGCAATTTCAGGAGATCGGGACTCATCTTGAACGCCTCTTCGACCACCGCATTCTACAGGAGCGGACTATCAAAGATGAATGGGCTGTTCACTTTTAGGGCGCAGTTCGGTCAGGTCATCACGTCAATTCTGTATCATGGTTTATTCCTGTCGTTTTGCACGTCTTGTCTTCGTCATGTCGCCCCCCCCCCCTTGATGTAACGCGACAATCTGGTTAAATTGGCGTCAAGAAGTTGCCCTGCGACCGCCATGGTTGGCCGCAACCCATATCCTGTTCCTGCGCCTCAGCCTGATCTGACCGAACAATTGTGGGGGACAGACGCCAGCCTCACCGAGGTGGAATCGGTCTTACGTGCGTGACCATCAGAACTGGTGTGGCGAGACAGGAAGCTGAAACGATGAGACGAATAATTGCCACGATCGTCATGGTGACCATGCAATATGTGGCAACGTACGCGGCTGAAGCAATGGATAATCCATTGGAATTAGCAGACAAAATATTGGAAAGTCTGGCCATTTCGGACCCCGATGCAGCAGATCAGGTTTTGGAAGATTTGTCCATTCTGAATGAGACCGTCCTTGATTGGTGTGAACGACATGGTGGTGAATTCATCTTGCCACATATCGCTGCGCCGGGCTGCTTGGTCGACACCAGCTTCTGGGCCGGGTATCTGGGATTGGTGAATCACGACGCTGCTTGGTGGTGGCAGAAGCGTGTGGACGCAGGGCCTCATAACTTTGGCCTTTTGTGGCTTGTGCTGTCATGTGATGAGGCCCGTGCCGCCCTCGACAATCCTGCGCGTATACCGTTACAGTTGATCGGACCCCGTGCCGACGAGTGCCCACAGTAGGATTCGTGAACCTGCAATAACACACCACCTCTGACATCGATCTCAATCCTCGCGATGAAACGATCTCAATCCTCGCGATGAAAGAAGGGCATTGTTCGCTGAGATAGGGATCGCCCTGGACGATACGACACAGCACCAAATGAATGCGATAGAACAGGACAAAGAGCACCAGCAGGAGATGATGGCGCGCCACGCGCCGCGGATCTGCCAGTCAACCGTATGGTAGGCGGAATGGGATGGCACCCGGACGCAAGTCAAGTCCTATCATTATCTCTATTCGTGTCTATCACAGGTTCTGCCAATATCTCTGCAAGAACAGGATTGGATTCGTAATTCTTACCGTTTTGGCAACCCAAGAAGGTGTAATTTGGGCATCCCCAGAAGATTGACCGATCCCGTATGCGCCGTCGCAACACCATTTTAGTCTTGCATTGGGGACAATTTGGATGCGCGTTGAGAAAGTCCTGCACGAAAGTGGCGTTTTTATCCCAGCCGGATGTTAAACACCTCTCAAGACCACCCTCTCTGCTCAAGTCTTCACGTGCCAGATCGAGAACATAATCAATCTGTTTTTGTGTGGGCAGGTTGATGAAACCGGCGCGCCCACAAAAGACGAAGTCGAACTCCGTCTCCTGGATTCGACGAGGCAACATCGTCCAGAGCTGTGTATCCTTAAAATCCATGTTGGTGCCGAAGTGGTATTGGCATTCAGAACAATCATAGACATTCACGCTCTCAAAACGCGGTTCATCGCGGCGCGGGCAATCGTTGACACAGAGATTGCGAGTCAGAAGCCGCGGGGTTGTCCTGGTCAGTTCCCCAGCGAACGTGTTAAGATGTCTATCGAATTCCGCTTCGGCTTTCTGACGCTTCTTGTGCCGCGCGGTGGTCAGCCATTGGCGTGGAGCCTCAGAATCGATCATTCGTATCAGGGTATCACGTCGAATATTTCGTGGCACATTGGACAGATCAATCTCCATGGCCGGCAGTTCCGCCTTTCGGAATTGCTCAAGTTTGTTCTCGTCAACTTCATGCGTCACGCGAAATTCGATGGCTAATTTCCAGTTGTCTTTGTGCAGTATCGCATCGGGTTGGAAACCTGAGTCTCTCCAATCCGTTGGCTCAATCCTGAATGTCCATCCTGACAATCGTTGTGCGGGCTGAACGTCTGTCATCAACTGATCCAGACGCCGCCGGGCGGCACTGCGATAACCTTCCCCTAGCAACCAACCTTGCCTTCTGATTTTTTCTTTGGGGAGCAAGATACCGCTTTGCAGCAATTGCAAGCTGTCCTTTGCCGCCTTGTGCAGCGCGGTTTCAGCCAATCCGTGACAATCACCAGTTTCTCCTGAATGCGCGAAGTGCCATCGACGCTTCTTGCCTTGCTTTGCCAAAAGTGGAGATGTGCAGTTCGGGCATATACATTGACAATCTTTGCCGTTTGGCACCTCGCTGACATGCACCATCCGGTCGGTTGATAATTGGAATGCCCATCCGGGAAGCGACTCGACCGTCATGATGGGTGCCCTGTCCTCGCGATAGTGAAGATATGCAGTCTCTGCGACGGATCTGACTTTAGGAACCTCATGTCAATGCTCTTGGCACATCCACAGCGGTCTGAAACAGGTGGAAACAAGTGGATTCATCCGATTTGTTCAGCAATACAACGCATAACATCTTACAGCCATATGGAAATCACGCCCCAAAGTCGAAAATTCAGTTGAAATCTTGGCAAAAAGAACTTAGCTCACCGTTTCCACTACCCGTTGAAGATTCGTGATGGCAAAGTTTTCTCCTTTCCAGTTCATCCAGCAGACCCGAACAGAAGTCTCCAAGGTGGTGTGGCCCACACGCCGCGAGCTGCTTGTCACGACGGCAATGGTGTTTGTGCTGGCCGCACTCTTTGCGGTCTTTTTCTTCGTGGTGGATCAGATCATTACATTTGGACTGACGTCATTGCTTGACGCTTTTTGATTGGTGAATGGACTGACCCCAACAGAGTCAATTGATGGTGCTGAACCATCTCGCAATGCAGTCGGTCGTCACGGCATGCCGAACTGCATGAAGACATTCATCCAGAGGAGAATGAAATGCCAAAAATGAAGACAAAGTCGAGTGCCAAAAAACGATTCAAACTGACGGCAAAGGGACGGATCAAGGTGCAGCAGACCGGCAAACGTCATGGAATGATCAAACGTTCCAATAAGTTCATTCGCAATGCACGGGGGACTGCGGTGCTTTCGAAGCCCGATGAGCGACTGGTCAAATCCTACATGCCGTATGGACGCTGAGGAGATCTGCAATGGCAAGGGTTAAAAGTGGAACCGTCACACATGCACGGCACAAAAAGGTCATCAAGGCTGCCAAAGGTTATTATGGACGGCGCAAAAACACCTACTCGGCGGCGAAACGCGCAGTTGAAAGAGCCAGAGAATACGCAACGCGTGATCGCAAGGTCAGAAAGCGGAATTTTCGTGCCTTGTGGATTCAGCGTATCAATGCTGCCGTTCGAGAACGCGATAGCGGACTGAACTATTCGCAATTCATTCGTGGACTGCATTTGGCCGGTATTGAATTGGATCGCAAGGTGCTCGCTGATCTTGCGGTCCGCGAGCCAGAAGCTTTCTCACAGGTGCTCGCCAAGGCAAAAGCAGCGTTGCGCGCTGCCTGAGATCAACAGTCGGGCCGATCTGCCTTCATGGCTTTCAACCATTCGTCTGATCCTGCGCAAGGTTGCGCAGGATCATGAAGGGCCGGCTTTTGTACTGAATACCGTTTTGGGGAACTGATGAAATCGCTAGACGCGTTGCGCGAGTCCCATCTGACATCAATTGCCGCGGCCTCTTCCCATGACGAACTTGAGGTGGCACGGCTGGCCGCGTTTGGGCGTAAATCGGGTGAGATCAGTCAGCGGCTGAGCCAGCTTGGCAAAATGGATCCTGAACAACGACGTGAAATCGCACCACGCCTCAATCACATCAAGAACGAACTCCAGCAGGCCATTTCGGCAAAGAAGTCAGAGATTGAGGAGCGCGAAATTGAAGAGCAAATCGGTCAGGAGTGGACGGATATAACACTGCCCGGACGATACCGCGCCGAAGGCACCATTCATCCTGTCAGCCAGGTCACCGAGGAGGTGATCGCCATTTTTGCGGATCTGGGTTTTGAGGTCGCCGAAGGCCCCCAGATTGAAAGTGACTGGTATAATTTTGATGCCTTGAATATCCCGCCTGAACATCCGGCCCGACAGGAGCATGACACGTTCTTTATTCAGAATTCTGACTCGGACACAGGGCAACCGAATGTGCTGCGAACGCACACTTCGCCTGTACAAATCAGGGCAATGAACGCGGCCAAACCACCGATGCGCATCATCGCGCCGGGGCGGGTCTATCGTTGCGACTATGATCAGACCCACACGCCGATGTTTCACCAGATTGAAGGTCTTGCTATCGACACGGATATTTCCATGGCACATCTGAAATGGACATTGGAAGAATTCTGTTGTGCCTTCTTTGAAGTTGAGAAGGCAGAACTGCGTTTTCGTGCGTCGCACTTCCCCTTCACAGAACCCTCAGCCGAGGTGGATCTGCGATGTTCGTGGGAACAGGGAAGGCTGAAGGTCGGAGAAGGTTCAGACTGGTTGGAGATTCTGGGCAGTGGAATGGTTCATCCGAATGTCCTGAAAGCCGGTGGTATTGACCCCGACAATTGGCAGGGATTCGCTTTTGGGATCGGCATCGACCGCCTCGCCATGCTCAAATATGGTATACCGGATCTCCGTGCCTTTTTTGAGTCCGATATTCGCTGGTTGCGCCATTATGGATTCCGACCTCTTGATGTGCCATCACTCCATGGTGGCCTGAGCCGCTAAACGGAGGACAAGATATGGATTCAAAAACGCAGACAGAACTTGAGGCGGCAGCTTTTCGAAGATTGCGGGATCATCTGCGCAATCGCACCGATGTCCAAAATATAGATTTGATGGATCTTGCCGGATTTTGCCGCAATTGCTTGAGTCGTTGGTATCAGGAATCAGCGAATGAAATGGGGATCAAGATGGACAAGGACGAGGCCCGCGAAATTGTCTATGGTATGACCTATGGTGACTGGAAACGCAGATATCAGACGGATTGAGCCGCCCCAGGGTGATATAGCCTTCACCCCATACGGCGCAGACCATTCAACAGCGTCAATTCCGCCTCGGATCGTGCAGATGAAACGTAAATTGGCGCGGCAAGAGACCTGACTGAAGCCAGCAAATGTGGGTATAGATTGAAAAGACCGGCAGGCCAGTGGCCTTGCGGATATCTGCAGCAAAGGGAACCATATTCGTACATTCAAGAACGACTGCGCCGATATCGCGATGACTTTCGACGAGACCTTTGGCGGCATCCAGCAAATCGTCTTGACATAATGCGAAGTCGATCTCTGGTTGATCATCAAGAATCTTGCGACTGAATTCCCGCCCGCCATCTGTACCCGCAATTGGCGTATCGAGCGGAACGTTCGCTGCCACAAGATGATCCTCTGACAAATGTTCTTGCGAAATTGTCAGAATTCCCGCTTTCTTCCCCGTGGGAAGAAGGGCATTGATCGCCGGGATTTGCATGAGTGCGGACGCTGCAACCGGCACACCGACAGCGTCTTGGATCTCTTCCTGAACAAGCGAAAGAAACCCGCAATTCGTCGTCAATGCATCGACCCCGTGTGCCACCAGATCACGCCCGGCTTCAATGAATCCTTCAACCAGGCCAGCGGCACGATTTCTGATCACGCGATGCGGTGACGCGCCGCGGACAATTCGAAACTGTACAGGAAAAGGCCATGTCCCGGCGTTTCCGACATCACCCAGCACGCGCGGGAACCTGGTCTCGAGCATCATCACGCCAATACATGCGCCAAAGACGGTTTTCCCGCCATATTCACGTTCCAGAACTGCCTCCCTCAACCGTCAAACTTTGCCCCGTATCCTATGCTCATCAGATCAAGATTCCAATTGAATGAAAAAGGATGAGATTTGAAGTGACGGAGATTCTTTTTCATCACGTTCTGGTATCAATCGATTTGACTTGATCCGACCAGAACCGTCCCGGCAATGGAATCTGTTTCTGGCAACAGAATTCTTGACTTCCGAGAGGTCGGAGTTGGATGTGAGCGGGTCAACCAGAATGTCAGCCGAGACGAGATCAAAAATGGCAGGTGCCGTGCTGCTGGCTTGATGTCGATGTTGATAACTCCATCAATGGGCATCTTCCTGCAATGCGATCAGCGTCCCGGAGTCCAACCGCCAGACCGGGTCCCGCCCCCTTTTTGTCTCTGCTTGCATACGCATTCAATTATGAATAGGGCTACTTGGACATCGTCAATCTTGGAGGACACACTGATGTTAAGACGCATTTTGGTGCGGGCGGGTCTGTCGACAGCCGCGATGCTGACGGCAACTACGATCGCGTGGGCTGAGGATATGCCCTACAATCTGCTGCCGGGCAAACCATTTGCCGGAACCACACTGAACATACTCAGCGTCGTGACGCCGCAATTCGATGGCCTGATGCTGCGGGACAACGAATTCACCGAACTGACCGGTATCGAAACCGAGTGGACCTTTATTCCGTTCGGATCGTTACAGGAAAAGATCAATGCCGAGGGCATTGCGGCGACCGGGACATTTGATGTTGTCAATTATCTGGACAGCTGGGGACCGCCAAACGCCCATTGGCTGATGCAGATCGACGATCTCTTGGCACGTGATGGCATTTCGATGGATCGCTATCCAGCTGCCTTCGCGCGGTCGGCGCAATTCGAGGGCAAAACTCTGGGATTTCCCCTGCGTGCCCATCCACAATTGCTGTTTTATCGCAAAGATCTCATCCCGGACCCCCCGGGAAGCTGGGAAGACGTGATTGAAATTGGCAAGGAACTGAAGGAAACCAATCCTGATGTCGCCCCCATTGCCCTCTATTACAACAACGACGGCAACCGCCAAAATCTGTTCATCTGGATCAATTTCCTATGGGCAGCCGGTGCGGACATATTCAATGACGACTGGACCCCGGCCTGGACCTCTGAGGAAGCCTTGCAGGCGACCGAAGACTATATCGCACTTCATACAATGCATCAGGTCACCAACCCCAATTCCCTCGCTTTCGTGGAGCAGGACGCACGTCAATCCTTCATGCAAGGCAATTCGGCGATGATTCCGGTCTGGTGGTGGGCCTATTCGGGTTTCTATAATCCGGACAGCTCGACTCTGACCAAAGACCAAGTGGCCTTTACCGGCATGCCGACCTACAATGGCACGGTCAAGACCTACGCCATTTCGATGCCTTTCTCGATCTCTGAATATTCTGCAAACAAGGGCGCCGCCTGGGAATTTCTGAAGTGGCTCTCTAACCCGGAGATGGACAAAGCCAACGCGACCGAGAGGGAAGTCGCTGGAAAAACCATCATCAACAATGTCGTCACGCATATTTCGAGCCTGACCGATCCCGAGGTCAACGCCGCCAATGATGGAATTCAGGGCGCTGCTTGGGATTCATTGAAGGAATCCGACATCATGCCGCAGATCCCGGAATGGCCCGAAGTGGGTGACATTCTGTCAGCCGCGATTGCCGAAGCCGCCGCGGGCGGAGATACCCGACAACTGATGACTGACGCCGCGGAGCGCGCCGAGAAGGTTCTTCGCCGCGCCGGTCGAATCCAGTAAACCATTGGTGGGGCGGGCCTGGGTCCGCCCTCCCCGCGTGCGGGACAATATCCTGAAATACTTGCTGGTCGCTCCAGCAGTCGTCGTGGTCGCTGTCACCGCGATCTGGCCTCTCATTGAAGCCGCACGCCTCTCCTTCACGGTCGGGCGCCTCAACCGCCCGGGATCCCTGGAACAATATCTCGGCTGGGAAAACTATGTCTGGGCGGTGATGGAGGAACCCGCCTTCTGGAACTCCGTCTGGGTGACAGCTGCCTATACTTTTCTGACAGTCGCACTGACAACGATCCTGGCGCTTGCCCTGGCCCTGCTTTTGGCACCCGGAGGACGTCTGCGCAGCGGTGTTCAGACATTGCTGATCCTGCCTTTTGCCATGAGCCCAGCCCTGATCGGTGTGTCTTTCCGCTTCATGTTCAATCCCGAATTCGGTCTTTTCGACGCTTTTTTTGGGGCACTCATTCCGCCGCTGGCCAATGTGAGCTGGCTGGCCGACCCGATCCTTGCCTTTGCTGTCTGCATAATGGCTGATGTCTGGGGCTGGATTCCATTTCTGACACTGGTCCTGATCGGCGGTCTGATCAGTGTTCCGCGTGAGACATTGGAAGCGGCACAAATTGATGGCGCGAATGGCTGGCGCGTATTTCGTGATGTGACGCTGCCGCAGCTCGCTCCGGTCCTGGCGGTCGTAGTCATCCTGAAATCGATTTTCTCGCTCAAGACGTTTGATCAGATCTTCATGCTGACCAATGGCGGGCCGGGGACCGCGACCCAGACGCTATCCCACTACATATACTTCAATGGCATGAAATACGGGCAAATCGGCTTCGCCGCATCGGTTGCCTGGCTCATGGTGATCCCCATGATCTTTCTCACCTACGCCTATGCAAAACTCGTATTCAGAAAAGACCAGGCCCAATGACCGGGAACCGACTTCGCCGGCTGTTCTCCGCAATTCAGGTTGCCCTGATTCTTGTTGCGACATTTGTCATGCTGGTGCCAATCGCCTGGATATTTCTCGCGGCATTCAAGACCCATGTCGATGTCTATCAGCTGAAACTTTTCTTTCGACCGACCCTCGAGAATTTCGGCACCGTCTTCGACGCCCCTTTCCTGCTTGGAGCCAAGCTGTTCAACTCAACCATCGTGGCCCTCGTCACGGTCATGCTGGCGATTCCGATTGCGACCATGGCGGCCTATTCCTTCAGTCGTTTCCACCTCAGGGGCGAAACGGCGATGCTGGTGACGATTCTGGCGACGCAATTCGTCCCGGCGGTTATCATTGTACTGCCGTTCTTCGTGATGTTTCGTGATATCGGACTTCTTGATACACGGGTCGGGCTCATCGTGGTTAACCTGGCTATCGTCATGCCATTTGCAATCTGGATGATAAAAGGGTTTATCGACGGTATCCCGCTCGATACCGAAGAAGCCGCGATGGTGGATGGCTCATCGCGCGTACAAATGATTCGAAACATTGTTCTGCCGATGGCGGCGCCAGGTATCCTCACGGCGGGAATCTTCTGTTTCATCATTGCCTGGAATGAATTCCTGTTTGCACTGATCCTGACCAATAAAAACGCGGTCACATTGCCAATCGGTCTTGCCCTCTTCAAGGCCGAGGAAGGCGATTTGTGGAATCTTCTGAGCGCCGCTGGAATCATCATCATGCTACCCATGTTCATACTTGCATTGCTCATCCGAAAATACTTCGTGCAAGGCATGACCATGGGGGCGGTGCGCTGATGGCAGAGGTGATACTGCGCAATCTCACGAAGCGGTGGGGCGATGTTGTCGGTGTCGACGATCAGTCACTGCATATCAGGGATCGCGAGTTCCTGGTGCTCCTCGGTCCATCAGGCTGCGGAAAGACAACGACTATGCGTATGATTGCCGGGTTGGAAGAACCGACCTCGGGTGAGGTCTGGATCGGAGATCGCATGGTCAACCAGGACCTGCCAAAGGACCGGGACGTGGCGATGGTGTTTCAGAATTACGGCCTCTACCCGCATATGTCGATCTTCGACAATATTGCTTATCCGCTACGGGTCCGCCATGTCACAAAAGATGAAATTCGCCCGCGGGTCGAAGATGCAGCGCGGAAGGTTGAACTTGTTGAATTCCTCGACCGTCGGCCCAGAGCGCTTTCGGGCGGCCAACGACAGCGTGTTGCCCTTGCCAGAGCTATTGTTCGAACTCCCAAAGTCTTTCTGATGGACGAACCCCTCTCCAATCTTGATGCCAAGCTCCGTGTCCTGATGCGGGCTGAGCTCAAACATCTCAGCCACGAACTGATGACAACGACTGTCTATGTGACCCACGATCAGGTCGAAGCGATGACACTCGCTGACAGGGTTGCGGTCATGAAGGACGGAATCATCCAGCAACTTGGTACGCCCGATGACATTTACAATGATCCGGCCAATATGTTTGTGGCGGGATTCATTGGATCGCCTGCCATGAACCTGATCAAAGGATCGATAAAGGATGGCGATTTTGTAACGGCAGGCGGCAGGCGTTTGACACCGACTGGCGGCAAGGAGAACCACTCAGTGGTTCTTGGAGTCAGGGCCGACGATATCCGGATCTCTGACCCTGGCGAAGGCCGTCTCGACGTCACGATCTATGCCTTCGAAAATACCGGTGACAGTACGTTCCTGACCGTACAATGGGGCACACAGCGGATCATTGCGCGCGGCGGACGGCATCTGAGAAAAGAGCAGGGCGATGTCGTCAGCATCACCATGGATCCTGACCACCTGTATCTATTCGATCCAGGCAGTGGATCACGCATTCGCAACTGAGGTTCAATGAATCCGCTGCCTCTTGTTCTTCTGCCTGGAATGATGTGTGATGCGCGACTATTCACACCGCAGATCGCTGTGTTGGGAAACGCCCGGACATTGCATTTCCCGACATTGTCGGGGGCGGCGACAATCAAAGGGCTGGCGCGTCAGATACTCGCAAATGCACCACCGAGATTTTCCTTGGCCGGACTTTCCATGGGTGGAATCATCGCCATGGAAATGATGGCACAGGAACCTGAGCGCATCGCCCGTCTTGCCCTGCTTGACACCAACCCGTGCGCTGAACTTCCCGAGATTCGGGCACGGCGGTGCGCGCAGATCGACAGGGTCCGCGCTGGTGCCCTGATTGAAGTGATCAGCAACGAAATGAAGCCGAATTATCTGGCTGACCGATCGAACAGTCAGGCAATCCTTGATCTGTGCATGCAGATGGCGCTTGATCTTGGTCCCGATATATTTGTCATCCAGTCTCGAGCCTTGCGCGACCGGCGCGATCGCCGGGAAACCCTGCGCAAGATACGCGTTCCAACACTGATACTGTGCGGACGAAAGGATCGACTCTGTCCAGTGGCCCGACACGAGTTAATGCACGGTCTGATTCCCGGCGCATCTCTTGAAGTGATCGAGGAAGCCGGCCACCTCCCGGTTCTCGAACAGCCGCAACTCACCAACGAGGCATTATCAAGATGGATCAGATTGTAATCGAAGACAGAACTCTGGCACTCCTCAGGCAAGTCGACACACCCACCGTCTGCAACGCCATTGAGGTCGCTCAGGGACGACGCGGCTTCTCCTTCTTCACCCGCGGCACAATGCAACATTCGCGCCCGGGATCGCCACCTATCGTTGGACTGGCACGAACGGCACGGATTGCCAGCGCAGCACCCGCCACCGCACCCCCAGAAACACTGCGCAAGAGGCGTATGGACTATTACCGATACATGGCATCTGGCACCGGTCCGCGCTGCGCTGTGATTGAGGATGTTGACTATCCCGACGCAATCGGTGCCTGGTGGGGAGAGATCAATGTCGCAGTGCATAAGGGTCTTGGAATGGTCGGAGCGGTGACCAACGGTGTGATACGCGATCTGGATGTTATCGACCCGGACTTCCCACTCCTCGCGGGCTCTATCGGTGTCAGTCACGGCTTCGTCCATATTGTGGAGACGCACACAACAGTTGATGTGATGGGACTGCGCGTCAGGCACGGTGATCTGATTCATGCGGATCGGCATGGCGCACTGGTGATTCCGGCCAGTGATCTCCCTGGTCTCGAGGAGTCGATCAACTCTGTGATCGCTCATGAGGCCATCATTCTCAATCCCGCCAGAGCCGGTGACTTCGATATTGACAAGCTGGAAACAGCTTGGGCCGCGTTCGAAACCGAGCGGACATAGGCGATCGCGTCACTTGCTGGTGAGATGAATGGTCTCACTTGTCTGATCACTTTTCACTCTTCTGGTTGCCGAGAGCCGCGCGTTTATGCAACCAATGCACGGTTCCAAACCATCCATTGGCTGATAACCAGTACACAAAGGAACAGACAGAATTCGCATTGCGCCGATCAAGATGAATTGCAGATTCTCTCGCAGTTGTTAGAATCGACGAAAAATTGAGGCAGACTGTGGTGTTATGGCCGTAAAGCAGACGGCAAAATCTGGCCGTTCCGGCGGGTCCAGAAAAGTCGCGCGTGGCAAGGGCAAACGCAGCCAAAGGAAACTCCCTGGGCTGTGGATGTTTGGGCGGCGTACGATGGCATTGCTGTGGTCAGTCGGTTGGCGCACGGTCCTGATCTGTCTTGTCATTCTCGTCGCCTGGACTTCATTCTACTATTTTCGACTTCCGCCTTCGGAGACTCTTCTCGAGGCGCGATCAAGAGGATCGGCAACCCTGCATGACAAAAACGGGGTTGCCTTTGCCTGGCGCGGCTCACAGTTCGGCGGCGAGATTTCGAGCAGGGACGTCTCACCGTTCCTGAAGAATGCTGTCATTGCCGCCGAAGACAAGCGATATTACCGCCATTTTGGCGTCAGTCCGCGCGGCATTATCAGTGCAATCCTGATTAATTTACGTGAGGGTAGAGGCCCTTTTCAAGGGCATGGCGGGTCAACCATCACGCAACAGGTTGCCAAACTGCTGTGTCTTGGTCGGCAGTATAACCCTGATTCTGGGATGAGCGAGGCCCAGTTTGAACGCGATTGCCGTCGTACGACATTGTGGCGCAAGTTTCGAGAAATCCCGTTCTCCTTTGCTTTGGAAATCAAGTACGGAAAGGAAGAAATTCTCACGATCTATCTCAACCGGGCTTATCTCGGTGCGGGTGCCACGGGTTTTGAAGCTGCCAGCCAACGTTATTTTGGCGTCTCGATTCGTGAGGTGAGTCCCGCTGAATCAGCAATGCTCGCCGGTTTGCTTGCAGCGCCCTCCATCTATGCCCCAACGCGCAACATGGCGAATGCTGTTGCACGGGCAAATCTCATTATCGGATTGATGGAGAATCAAGGATATCTCTCTGTTTCCGAAGCGGAGGAAGCGCGGGCCCGGCATGCCCAACTGTCGACGGGAACGGCAGCGAGGGCGGGAAGCTACTTTGCCGATTGGATCATGGAAACCGTTCCCGACTTTCTCTCGACCGATACCAAGGAAGACATGATCATGCGCACCACACTGGACCTGCAGATTCAAAAATCTGTTGATGATGCGCTCGAGCATGTTTTTGCGACCAAGGTGAAGGCGGGATCACGCGCCGAGGCGGCAATTGTTGTGATGTCGGCTGATGGTGCTGTTCGGGCAATGACAGGCGGGCGCAATCCCCGCGCGACGGGTCAGTTCAATCGGGCGACCCAGGCTTTGCGACAGACGGGTTCTGCATTCAAACCATTCGTCTTTGCAACCGCGCTCGAGTCGGGGATCAATCCTTCAGACACGTTTCTCGATGCACCGGTTTCCTTTCAAGTCCCCGGATCCGGAACCTGGCGTCCAAAGAACTACAAAAACGAATATGACGGTTTGATCACATTGACGGAGGCGCTGGCCAAATCCAGTAATGTGATCGCCGCTGGCCTGTCGGAGACGGTTGGTCGGGAACGAGTCCACCAAACAGCGAGGAATTTTGGTATCGATAGCGCGTTGGCGAAGGGGCCGGCTATTGCGCTCGGTGCTTCAGAGTCGACTCTTGTTGAAATGACAGCCGCCTATGCCACAATCATGAATGGCGGCAATCGTACAGTCCCTTTTGGACTCGTTGATCTTCGGCTCAAGGGCGACAGCAAGCCACTCTTCACCCGCCTGGCACGATCAAGTGAGCGTGCTGTATCACGGCGCACGGCTTTGCTCCTGACAGACATGTTGCGGCATGTCGTGGAAGACGGGACGGGACAACGCGCTTCACTCGGCGCGCGGCAGGCCGCCGGCAAGACCGGTACAACGCAGGGGGCGCGCGATGCATGGTTTATCGGATTTACCGCTGATTATGTGACCGGTGTCTGGATGGGATATGATGACAACACACCGCTCACAGGTGTCACGGGCGGTGGTCTACCGGCAGAAATATGGAAAGAGGCGATGCTCCGCATTCATGATGGTGTGGAGCTCAGACCGCTGCCATCGGCAGCGACAATAAGACAATAGACTGGGGATACGGCATTTTGCCAGCCAGCCAGCCGAATCGACCACTGGGGCTCGCCATGACCGCTAGTTGCGAAGTGGTAAATAGGCGATCAGCTTGTCCAGATCTCCGCCCCGCTGTTGCAGCAGGGAGCGGATCACCTTGCGCTCGAGACCGAGGATATTGGTATCCCCCAGGGCAATATTGACAACCTGACTCCGCCCACGGCGACGCAGCACATACCATTCCACCTTGGTCACCGTGCTGCCAATCGTGGTGTCGACATAAACGACGAAATGGTTGTCCTTTAGAGTCTTGGTACCGGTAACGACAAACTCAGCACCGACAAAATCAGGAAATCGCCGCGAATATTTCTTGGCAAGATAAGCGACAAAGGCATCCTGAAACTGCGCCCGCTGCTCCTTGCTTGCCTGTCTCCAGGCAACACCCAACACTGACTGAGAAATCGCGGCCGTGTCGAGCGATCTGGCAAGAACTTGCTGAAACCCGTCTCGTAATTGGCCGTCATCCGAATGAGTTTCATAATCATTGAGCAGACTGGCAATACTGTCATTGATTCTCTCGACGGCGCTCACGGCTGACTTTTCTGAAGCTTGGCTACCAACGCAAAAGAACAGCATGGCGACGACCGCCAACACTCCGGCGAAGATCACCCGAACCACGCGATGGGAAGAACATGCCCGTCCTGTCGCTGTCATGGTGCCCTGCATAATCAGAAAGCACCCAACCTGTTGCGCCATTCCGGCATCAGCGATTCCTCTCACTGTTCATAGAGCGAAGTTCATAAACTCGACAGGTTTTGGCGTCAAGATTTCCGCTCTTTTACCACACGGGAGAAGCGGCAACCTGCCCTTCTCAAATATAATTTGAAGGAGAGCCACTCATTGCAATAGTTGGCTCATTGAACCAACACGCAAAAGAGACACATCAACTGACTGACGATTGCGAGCACCTTGTTTCACATCCACCTCACATCCGCAGATCTTGACATTTTGGTGGATAGGACGGCCGATGATGTTGCATAATGGAACGGGTCAGTCGGGAAGGAAAGCGTAATGGGATGCGATATTGTTAAACGGCTGGGTGAAATCAGACTGGAGCTTCCAGAACCTGTCAATCCGATTGCAAATTACCAGCAAACCAAAATTGTCCGTGACTTGGTCTATATTTCGGGTCAGCTTCCCTTCGATCATCAAGGCAATCTCATCACAGGACCGATTGGGCAGGTCACCAGTCTTGAACAGGCAAAGGCGGCGGCCCGCCTCTGTGCTGTCAATGCGCTTGCCCAACTGCGCGCCGCAATCAAAGGTGACTGGGAACGTGTTGAGTCTGCGGTCAAACTCACCGGATACGTCTCTTCGACAGCCAATTTTGACCAGCATTCAGCAGTCATAGACGGCGCTTCTGAACTTGTTGTTCAAGTGATGGGCAGGGCCGGGGATCATACCCGCGTTGCCGTCGGTGTGAGCTCGTTACCGAGAGGTGCTACGGTTGAGCTTGATGCGATTTTCTGTCTGCGCTGAGACATGATGACTGAATTGGCTGAATCCTGATGAAGGTTGGTCAACCCGACGTCACTGCGGTGACCGGCATGTCGGCAGTCCTGGATCATGAATGGGACATATGCGCCTGCCCGGAGGCATCATCCGGCCGCGCTCAAGATCCGTTCTCGACATATCGTTTTCTGATTGCCCTTGAGGAGTCAGGCTCAGCCATAGACAAAACAGGTTGGCAACCTATGCATCTCGTGGCACGGATGGACGGTCAGGTCATTGCTGTCATGCCTCTCTACGCGAAATCTCACAGCCATGGCGAATTCGTGTTCGATCATGGTTGGGCCGACGCGTTTGAACGGGCCGGCGGTGCCTATTATCCTAAACTGCAATCATCCATTCCCTTTACACCCGTGCAAGGTCGGCGTTTGCTTACACGCAGGGGATTTGAATTGGTTGGAGCGCAGGCTCTGACCGATTCAGCGAAAATCCTGGTAAGGAATTATAATCTTTCGTCCCTGCACATGACCTTTTGTGCGCATGAGGAGGTCCAGTCCGCCCCCTGCAGTGATTTCCTGTATCGCATGGGCGAACAATATCACTGGGTCAACAATGGCTATGACAGTTTCGACGACTTTCTGTCGGAACTGTCATCGCGCAAACGCAGAAACATCAAGAAAGAACGCCGCCGCGCCAGTGAATCGGATGGACAGATTCTGTTGCTGACGGGCGACGATATCAAGCGTCACCATTGGGATTCCTTCTGGTGTTTTTATCAGGATACCGGCCAACGAAAATGGGGCATTCCGTATCTCACACGCGAATTCTTTGACATCATTCATGATATGATGAGAGACGATATTCTACTCATTCTCTACGCGTGCGCGGGGAAGCCGGTCGCCGGGGCTCTGAACTTTATCGGGCGAGACGCCCTGTTCGGACGTTACTGGGGGTGTATTGAACACCATCCCTGCCTGCATTTTGAGCTTTGCTATTATCAGGCAATTGAGTTTGCCATTCGCAATCAATTGGCGCGGGTCGAAGCCGGTGCGCAAGGCCAGCACAAGATTGCACGGGGCTATCGCGCCACCGCGACTCATTCATTGCACTGGATCGCCAATCCGGCATTCCGCCGTGCAGTCGATCACTTCCTGCGTGACGAGACGTTACTTGTGCAACAGAATATCACGTCCCTGGAGGATGCGAGTCCGTTCAAGCATGAAGGAGAAAAGCGATGAAACAGGCACCATCAGAAGACCAACTGGCCGCCGAAAGAAACTCTTTGGACAAGCGCGGCTGGAGAGTGGATTCAGCGGGGACAATCATCAGCAAAAGCTACGCATTCAAGAATTTTTCAGCCGCATTCGGATGGATGACGCGCGCTGCCCTACTGGCCGAGAAGCTCAATCATCATCCGGACTGGTCCAACAGTTACAACCAGGTCCATGTGAGCCTCACCACGCACTCAGCCGGTGGGCTCACCGATCTCGACTTTTCTCTTGCACGGCAACTGGACCAACTCTGATCCTGCTCTGGTTCCGCCCTCAACCGGATAGCTGGGCGAGCAGTTCACCCCCCGCGGTGATGGTGCATATCCCTGGCGATTCTTCCTTGTTCAGAATCTTGACGACGCCGTCTTCGACGAGCATCGAATAGCGCGATGACCGATCATGGAGTCCTTTCTCCGCCAGCGAGAACAACATCCCAATCGCTTTGGTGAATTCCGCAGAAGGATCACCAAGGAGCATGATTCCTGCCCTGTCAGCGCCCGTTTGAGCTGCCCAGGCATTTATCACGAAGGGGTCGTTGACTGACACACAAATGATTTCATCCATGCCCTGCGCCCGCAACGCATCAGCATTTTGGATGAATCCGGGAATATGTTGTTGCGAACAGGTTGGCGTAAAGGCGCCAGGCACTGCAAACAACGCCACCTTCCGCCCCTTGAGTTGCATGGACAATTGCACCGCTTCCGGCCCATCGGGGCCGAACCGGAATAATGTCGCTTCCGGGAGCCGATCACCAACTGAAATCGTCATCTTGAATCTTCCATCTTCTGTCTCCGACAGACGCAGTCTATAGTCCCTATGGAATTTCATGAACAGTCCTATTCGCGGGAGCTGCAATGAGACATATTGCCGTGATTGGTGGTGGTCAGGCGGGCCACTCTGCTGCAGCCAGGCTGCGCTCACTGGGTTATGAGGGTCGGATCACGTTGATCTGCGGGGAACAAGAACCACCCTATCAGCGGCCACCACTCAGCAAGAAGTTCCTGCTTGACCAGTTCGTACGCGCGCGGCTCTATCTGCGCGGAGAATCCTTTTATTCCGATAACGACATTGAACTGCGTCTCGGCACCTGGTGCCATCACATTGACATGGACAGCAAGCGTATCGATTGCGGTGACGATTCAATTCCTTTCGATAAATTGATTATCGCAACCGGATCCCATCCCAGAACTGTTGACGGCCCAATGGGTGGAAATTTGGCGGGGATCCATACCATTCGCAGTCTTGCCGATTCTGACCGGATCAAGTCTGAACTCGACAAGTGTGCCCGGGCCATCGTCATCGGCGGCGGCTATATCGGGCTTGAAGCGGCCGCGTCTCTCAAATCCAAGGGGCTTGATGTGACTGTGGTGGAAGCCGCCGAGAGAATTCTTCAGCGGGTTGCGGCACGTGAAACCTCCACACGATTGCGGGCACTTCACCGCCAGCATGGAGTCGAGATTCTGGAGAACGCCCCCCTCAAGCAGTTCGAGGGTGATGCCCAGGGCAGGGTCGCAGCAGCCATCCTGGAAGATGGGCGAAGGATTGCGGCGGATCTTGCGATTGTCGGAATTGGTGTCCTGCCAACCACCGCCCTGGCGGAACGGACGGGTCTGGCACTCGAGAATGGAATCCGTATGGACATCAATTGCCGGACCTCGGTGCCGTTTGTTTTTGCCGCGGGCGACTGTGCTTCATTTCCGTGGAAAACTGTCAGGATTCGTCTTGAAAGCGTGCAGAATGCGATTGAACAGGGCGAAGCTGCTGCTGCCAATGCGCTCGGTCCGGAACAGGCTTATGAACCTGTTCCGTGGTTCTGGTCTGATCAATACGACGTCAAGCTGCAAATTGCCGGTCTTGGTCACGGCCATGATCGGATAATATGCCGCGAGGGGCCGAGTTCGTCTGCTGTCAGTCACTGGTATTTTCGTGGGAATGAGTTTTTGGCCGTGGACGCAATCAATGATGCACGTTCCTATATGGTTGGAAAGAAACTCCTCGAAGCGGGCAAGTCACCACATCACCAGACAGTTGCAGATCCAGACAGTAATCTTGCCGCCCTCCTGAGATAGCAATCTGCCCGGGAGCGTTTGCGGATGCGGATTATCGGTGGAGAATTCAGCGGCCGGTCACTGGCAACAGGCATCGATGGCCGACAGTCGCGCGGTCTGCGCCCGACATCCACCCGCGCCCGGACCGTCATGTTTGACCTCCTGACCCACGGAGCCCGCGGCAATCATGTTGTCGGTGCGCGCGTGCTTGATCTCTTTTCCGGCACCGGTGCCCTGGGAATAGAAGCCTTGTCACGCGGTGCAACATATGCCGCATTCGTTGACAGGCAAAGACTGGCGCGACGTGTGATCTGCCGCAATATTGCCAATGTCGGCATGGAATCACAGACAGCTGTTCTGCAATGTGATGCCAGTCGTCTTGGGGACAATACAGATTCTGTGTTTTCATTGATGTTTCTTGATCCGCCCTATCAGCAATCGGGCTTGGCGGAATTGTCGGTTTTATCGGCAGTTGCTGGTGATTGGATCAGACCTGGCAGCGTTGTGGTCGCTGAAACCCCATCGCCGCTGCGAATGAAGGATTGTCTGAGTTTGATTGCAGAGCGGCGAGTTGGGCTAGCATGGATCGGTATTTTTGTGGTTTCAGCCGAGTCTCGCTAACAGGCATTGAGACTCTGAACCGGCTTGCATCGGCGTTTTGTCACTGCAACCGGCTTGCATCAGGTGCTTGCACGATTCCGGAACAGGATGGTCAATCCTGCGTGACAATCATCAGCAATCCACGAAGAATATCTGTCGGCAAAGCGGTGCTCCTCAGCGATAAAACCGGTATCGGCGATAATATCGGCGGGAAAAGTGGGCAGGAGTGGAAAAATCACCAACGCGGTGCGGAACAGTTGATCGATAGACAATTCTTGAGCCTCCGCTGAATCTGTGAACGATGCCAGAATCCACATGTTGGATCGAGTCAACCGAAGCTGTAGCTGCCAGAAGAGCGGACTCAACAGCACAGCGTAAAAGCCAAATTGACAGAAGGCACTGTGTCGGCACGCGTTGATCAACAACAATGCGATCACACAGTTTCTGCATCATCATATCCCTCCCTGTTTCTCCATAATAAACTGCACATCATGTCAGGCATTGGTTGCAGATGCAGAACGAAGTCTCTCGAGATGGATCGCCACGCCATCACGCCTGGCGAATTGGGACCTCCACTTCCCGCATGCCCAGAAATGACATTTGACATGGGGACACACTTCACGGATCCAAATCGCTCCTGGCCAACACACGAAAGCCCAAACCCGATTTGAGACGCAGAACTACTGGATGATCAGTCTAAGCGGAAATATCCGGAAATTTTGTCTGGGAAAACACTTCATGAGTGCTGCTGAGCACTACATGCTCTCTCTCAATTTGCTCACGGAAATTGTCCGGTAGATCGTCCCATACGAAGAGATCCACTCGAAATGGCATGTTGCTTTCCTCGAAGGACTCACGCAGATCGGACACTTTCCGCAGTTGACCGGGCGTAGCGAACACAACCATGTCCAGATCGGAGGCCGCACGTGAGGTTCCTGTGATTCTTGAGCCGTAAACCCATACCTCCGTATTTGGCAAATGCCGGGAAAGCAGCGCAATCAACGTCTCCCGCTGTTCGGATGTGATGTCGATAACTTGACTCAATGCCATGATTTACCACTCAGCGTGTGGTAGAGATGGATGGCGTCGCCAATGAAGGTTGGCACAAGACCCAGACATGCCTTGGCCTTCTGACCATCATAATCGTGGGATGTGTCGGTACGGGCATCCGCATATTTGAACCACTGTTCAACCGGAGAGGGCAAGAGCCCGTTCTCGTTCGCCAAGCGGAAAGTAGGCTTTGGACTGTTCGGCGGTTCCGCAATACCCATCTCCTCGATCAAATGCCGCTTGACCACCTTCCACAAGCAGTCATAACAGGTCTCAAAACGTTGGATCACTGACTCGGCAATTCCCTCGCAAATCAATTCTGGCTGATCAGCGTCAAGTTTCAGGTAATTATCCTGCTGTTCTTCAAGACGTTTGAGAGATAAGTAAAATTTGCTATAGTCGATCATGTCTCAGCGACATCTCCGTGTCCGAATGAGACAGAATCTGACAATGCCCTTGATAAATTCAATCACGATCAGATTCACAGAATCCACCAACTGCTGTGCGCGATGCATCGGTTCATCCAGTCCACCAATCACCAACGACACCATGGCTTTCGGCGCAGCGGTATCCTTTTGACCCTGTTCAAGGGGTAATGGCCAGCCAACACATCGCCGTGGTCATGCGTGCCAAGGTCAGACGCGTATTGCAACGCATGCAAATCCGGTGAGATTTGAGATGCACCGATCATGTCCGCTTCTCTGCGAGCCCCTGCAATGCAGTTCTCATACTTTCAATATGGCCACGATCCTTCACCCGGTCAAGTCCCGGTTCGAGTCGTGTATATTTGACGCCCGTTCGCCGATGGTTCCACCAGTCACTTCCCGTCGTCAGCAAGATTGTCAGCACTGTGCCGATACCGGGTCTCGCTTAACAGCTCGTATAAGGGTCTGGGCACGGTTCAACCGCGCAGTGATTCAAGAATCCGGTGACTGGGCAATCCGTCCGGAGGTTCGCCACGTCTCAACTGCCATTGTTGCACACTGCGCAAGGTTGCAGAACCGGCGATTCCATCGATTCCTCCAGTGTCAAACCCTCGCCGAACCAGCAAAGTCTGCAACTCACGAATGCAGTCCTGTGAGAGCGGCGCTGTCTGCGTCCAGTTGAAATTCACCACCTCATGTTCGTGGATATTCTTCGCCAGCAATCCGACCGCCAACGCATATGCGGCAGAGGCATTATATTGCAGGAGGATGTCGAAGTTTTTTGTCACCAGGAAACCAGGGCCGCGATGACCTTCGGGCAGGATGAGCGCACAAAGGCCCCAGTCTGAGTAATCATCTTGTCCGCAAAGTTGGACGCCAGCATCATGCCAACGCGCTGCATTGAATCGATTCCAGCGCCCAGAAAGTGAGAAATCGAATGCCTTTGGAAGACGAACACCATCGCCCCATGGAAGTTCCGGTTGCCAGCCGCGCCGGATCAGAAAATTCGCGGTGGAGGCCAGAGCGTCAGAAGGATCGTCTCCCCAGATGTCGGCGTGCCCCTGCCCACTCAATTTCAGACTATCTGAAAGATAAGTTGACGGCATGAACTGGGTGTGACCCATCGCACCTGCCCACGAACCCACGAGCCGGTCCGGTGCTGCTGCGCCGGAAACGGCGATTTGAAGTGCGGCGATCAGTTCGTGCTCCCAAAAATTTGACCGCTGACCATCAAAAGCCAAGGTCGCCAGACTTTCGAGGACCGGATAATCGCCCATCAGCTGTCCAAAATTCGATTCAATTCCCCAGATGGCTGCAAGAATTTCGGCTTCGATGCCAAACTTGTCCCTGATGCCCTGGAATCTATCCGCATGATCGGTTGCTGCCTGCCGTCCATCTCGAATACGCTGCTCGGTCACCAGTTTTTGAATATAGGTGCCCGCTGACAGCGTCATTTCCGGCTGGGCATGGCTGTCTTTGAGAACTGCAGGATTGGGCTGGACGGAATTGCGGAAATGATCAAGCCATTCGGCTGGTACGCCTTCTTCTCCTGCGCGCTGGACAAATTGATCGCGCCAACTGCAATAGGCGGATTCGAACAGATGTGGATGATCTCTGCGGGCACCCAACCTATGACCATGTGACGATGCAGCTGTGGCCATGAATTCTATTGTCTGATGCCCAGGTCAGTTGGCGCATTGGGGTTCAGTCGGATGAGCAGAATACGTTTCGTCGACTGCCATTGCTTTACCCCATATGTCTCAATCGTTGTCATTTTCCCCAGGATGATTCGACATTCCTGTCAGACACAGTCGGAAAGAGTCAGCAGAAATTTTCAATCCCTTTGCTGATCCGGTTGCCAGCATTTTCCGATGCGCTCGTGTCATCGCTTTCCCCTATCGAATCTGGCGGATATTCTCAGGCAAAAAGGTTGCGAGATCCGGGAAAAAGATCAGGATGAACACCATCAACACCATGATTCCAAACATGGGGAGGGCCGTGCGCGCAATATATCCCATATCATGGCCGGTGATTCCCTGCATCACAAACAGGTTAAACCCGATTGGCGGCGTAATCTGTGCCATTTCAACGACGACAACTATAAAGATTCCAAACCAGATGACATCAATACCTGCCTGCCGGATCATGGGTTCCACAATTGCCATGGTCAGGACAACCGATGAGATGCCGTCAAGAAAGCAACCCAGAACAATGTAAAATATCATGAGTGCCATCAGCAGGGTGAATGGCGTCAGACCGAGGTCACCGATGATCCCTGCAAGGGCTCTTGGCAGACCCGTAAACCCCATTGACAGTGACAGCGCAGCTGCGCCGCCCAAAATCATGGCAATCATTGCCGAGGTTCGTGTCGCTCCCAACAAACTGTCAACGAAAGTCCGCCATGTCAGCGAACGCTGGCTCGCAGCCAGCACAAGTGAACCAATAACACCGAACGCCGCCGCTTCCGTTGCCGTCGCAAAACCCAGATACATGGAACCAATAACGACCATCACAAGCAGAAGAATTGGGATCAGAAAGCGGGATTGGGCAAGTTTCTGGCGAAAAGGTGTTCCAAGACCGATATCAGGAACCTCACTGCGTCGCACGAACGACCAAAGGGCGATATAGCCCATGAACAGGCCTGCCAGCACAAGGCCGGGCAAGATACCTGCCATGAACAGTTTGGTAATCGACTCATTGATGGTGACGCCGTAGACGATCAGCGTCAGCGAAGGCGGTATCATCAACCCGAGTGTGGCCGCGCCAGCCAAGGTTCCGATGGTCATATATTCCGGGTAACCTCGGCTTCGAAGTTCGGGAATTGCCATCTTTCCCACAGTGGTCAGGGTTGCTGCCGACGATCCTGAAACGGCTGCGAACACCGTGCAACCGACAATATTGGTATGCATCAAACCACCGGGGAGCGGTGCCATCCAGGGTGAAATGCCCTTGAACATGTCCTCTGAGAGTCGTGTCCGAAAGAGTATCTCGCCCATCCATATGAATAGGGGTAGCGCGGTGAGCGTCCAGCTGCTCGATGATGACCAGATCGTTGTAATCATGGCATCGCCAGCAGGCCGAGTGGTGAAAAGCTCCAACCCTACAAACGCAACTCCGAACAGGGCGAGACCAACCCAGACTCCGGAACCCAGAAGCAGGAAAAGGACAAAGAGAAAAATCAGAACGAGATAAAGATGTTCCAAGACTCTCTCCTCACCTCAGCCCTCAATCACCTGATTGCGCATGCCGTGGTGACCAAAAAATGTCACGCGCACCAAATTGTCGATGAGCGAGATCGCGAAGAGCGATGAGCCAACAGCCATCGCCAACTGAGGGATCCATATCGGTGTGGCATCAAGACCCTGTGAAATATCACCCAGTTTTCCCGACCAATAGACGGCCTTGATCGCAAAAAATGCCCAGGATGACGCCAGAACCGAGCCAATCGCAAAACACCAGAACTCACCCCAGCGTCGGTACTGTCCGAGCTGGTTGAGTAAAATATTCACGCGGATATGTGAGCCACTATTCAAGGCATAGGCGAAGGCAAAGAATGAAGAGGCGGCCATAAAATAACCGGCATAATCGGCCAGCCCCGGCACCATTTCGCCCGTCCAACGCGCCGCCATCTGTAAAGTGACCAGGATCAGGATGGCGACCAGACAAATGGCCCCGAGGATACCGCCAATCAGATAAGCCGTATCCAGCAGGCGACGGATGAACCGCCAGAGTGCAGCAATCCGGGATGTCATCGGTTGAATCCGCGAGCCCGCAGGCCCGCGGCTCTCAGTTCTTCTTGTCGTTACATGGACTTAAAGGCTTCGACCGCTGCACGGCCACCTTCGCCAGCTGTCTCGAGCCATTCTTCGGTCATGATCACACCAATATCCTGCAAGTCTGACTGCAACCGGTCACCCGCGCGCTGAACGGTCATGCCATTCTTGGCGAGTTCGCCAAGCGTGAACTGGTGGTAATGGACGGCACGCCATGTTCCGGCATATTCCGCCAGGCTAGCACATCCATTGATCACATCACGGATGTCCTGATCAAGGCCATTCCAGGCATCAGAATTGACGAGGACATAGTTGCGGGGCAACCAGGCGTCGACTTCATAAAAGTGGGTCAAACTTTCCCAGACTTTACGGTCATAGCCGGTTGAGCCTGAGGACACCATGGAGTCAGCAACTCCGGTCGCAAAAGCCTGTGAGATGTCGGCCGCTTCGATTTGAATCGGAACCATCTTCGACAATTCGGCCAACCGTGCCGTCGCATTGTTGTAAGAACGGAATTTGATTCCTTCCATTTCGGCGACGGAATTGATTTCCCGCTTGAAGTAGAGACCTTGCGGTGGCCAGGGTACTGAATACAGCAAATGCAGATTTTGTGATGCCAGCAATTTGGTCATATGCGGTTTTGCAGCGACCCAGAGCTTGTCCGCATCTTCGAAAGAACTGGCCAAAAACGGAATCGAGTCAATTCCGAAGAGTGGGTTTTCATTCTGGTGTCCAGAGAGTAGGCGTTCGCCGATCAGGGCCTGACCCGTCTGTACAGCGCGTTTGATTTCAGCGCCTTTAAAGAGCGAACCGCTTGGATGGGTCACGATTTCAAGATCACCTCCCGTACCAGCTGTGACACAGTTGGCGAATTCAGCGCCGGTCGCTGAATGAAAGTTGGTTGCAGAATATGCCATCGGCATATCCCATTTTTCCGCAGCCATACCCGTTGATGTCAACAGAGTCGTGACAGCGAGCGTTGTCGCCGCCAATTTAAGTTTATTGTTCATTGAACTCTCCCATAAGATCTACATATCAATCCTGTCTTAAAGTATCCTCGTCATGATTGTCCAACAAGTCACAAGACCCGTCCGTTGGGGCGGGAATATCGGGCATGATTCAACAATCCGACGAATTCTGCCCTGGCCATGCACAATACGAGAGCCATGCGCCCCAACCGCCTCACCAACCAGAACGGTGGGGTGCGACTGACGATTATGGAGCCTTGCATCAGGAAGGCCCGCGCACCGCAACCTGAAGAGTCAAGAGGTGCCATGAAGCCATATGAGGTGGCGCATATGACATCGGAATGATGGGCACCTTCCCAGAACATGACCGATGTCACGGTCCTGCTGACATTGTGGTCTTTTCGCCGCAAAATCCCTGCGGCGATGTCCTTATCGTCGAAACCGATTGGGACTATAGGGGACGGGGTCGACGAGGGGGTCGCTGCCCGTGACAAGCTGAGCAACGAGACGTCCTGTTTTTGGCCCGCCTGTCAGGCCAATATGATGGTGACCAAATGCCGTGTATATTCCGGTATTTCCGATCTCACCGATGAGCGGCAGACTGTCACAGGGAGCAGGCCGATGCCCCATCCACTCTTCGGCCTCATCCCAACTTAATTTGGGAAAGGCATTCTTGGCTTGCTTCTGGATAAATGTGAACGGTTGCCGTGACGGTTTTTGCTGGATTCCACCAAATTCAATAACCCCGGCACATCGCAACCCATGCTCCATTGGTGTTGCAACGAACTTTCCGGCAGCCACATAGATGGGCTGCGCCAGACGGATCGATGGATTGCGAAACAGGATATGGTAACCACGCTCCGACTCGAGCGGAATCCTGAGTCCGAGTTTGCGCATCAGTTGCCCTGACCAGACACCAGCGGCGATAACTGCCGCATCACATTCAATGGATCCGGATTCGGTTTCAATCGCGCGGACGGAGTCGCCCGAAAAATCGAAATCACGAAACCCGGTCGTGATCCTGCGGCCACCAGCTTGCACGAAGGTCTCGGCAAGATCTTTCACATATTGCCCGGGATTCTTCACAAAGCCGTGACCGTTCATAACAGCGAGGAGGCGTGTGTCCGCCCCGAGTTCCGGGACCAGGTCCAGAATGTCCCTGCCTTCCAGTATTGTCGGTATCATGCCGACTTCCTGCCGCAGACTCCAAACATAGTCGTCAGAATCGAATGCCGCGCGGGAATGATATGCGAACACATAGTCGGAAGGTCTGATCCATCTCTCGGCAATGGTACCGGTGGCGAGATCCTTATGTTGCTGTAGAGAGTCGGTCACAATTGCCGCGATTCCTGCGCTGATACGCCGGGTATCCCGGTCATTGGCATGCAAGAAATATCGGACAATCCATGGAGCCATCAGAGGAAACCGGCTCCAAATCAGAAACAATGGCGAGTCTTTGCGCAGCAACATACCAGGGGCTTTGGTGGCCAGGCCGGGTGTCGTCACGGGCACAACAGAACAGGATGCCAAGACACCGGCGTTTCCGAAAGACGCCCCTTCGCCAGGCTCCTGGCGGTCAATCAACGTCACATCGCAGTCCTTGCGCTGCAGCCAAAGAGCAGTTGAGACGCCGGCGATCCCAGCCCCGATAACCGAAACTCGTTGGTTGTGATGGTCAGGCATGAATCAATTCTTATGCTGCGGAGCGGACGAAGACACACGAAACGGGATTGTCAGTCGCCGTTTTCAGTCTGAAGCGCCATATCAACAGACCGATCTCATTGCGCAACCCAAAACCCACTGCAGAGTCGATGAAATGATTTCCACCACAGAACAAGATATGAAATTCGACCTCCCGCTGAGATCGTCGGGAATATCTGGAAAGGAACCAAGTCATGATGGATGTCGACGCGTTAATCGAGCTCTACGAATTGCAGCCTCATCCCGAGGGCGGCCATTACCGCGAAACCTATTCGGCTACCAAAGGATCGGGTCCCCGTGGAGCCGTATCCGCGATCTACTATCTCCTGAAACATGAAGAGAAGTCGGCGTGGCACCGGATCGATGCCGTTGAAATCTGGATTCATTGCGCTGGCGACCCTTTGAGACTCTCTCTCAGCTCTGACGGAGTGACAGTCACTGAACAAAGACTGGGAACCGGGAACGGTGCAGTGCCCCATGCCGTCGTGCCAATCAATTGGTGGCAGAGTGCCGTCTCGGAAGGCGCATGGTCACTTGTCTCTTGTGTGGTTGCTCCCGCCTTTGATTTTTCCGGCTTTGAAATGGCGCCGCAGGATTGGCATCCGGGAATGCAGTAAAACTCGTGTGGCTGCGCCAGATTTGTCATCGGCAACACCGCTTTCCAAAACAGTGAGCAAGACAAATCGCGTTGCGGAGATATCCTATGGTCACCGCATTCCATCTCGT
This sequence comes from Paracoccaceae bacterium, assembly GCA_026709265.1. GTDB lineage: Bacteria > Pseudomonadota > Alphaproteobacteria > Rhodobacterales > Rhodobacteraceae > JAPOXR01. Next base: position 41,188 of record JAPOTI010000138.1, read on the forward strand.
GGCTGGGACACGATCTTGACAGCGGTACCGACACAGAATTGTTGACGCCCCCAAAGCAAAAGTCGAGACATATCGGACGTTTGTCGTGCCGTTCTGCGTGACATCATCGCACGTTCCGGCAAGTGACGTTGTCGGATGTCTCCGCTTGTCCTGAAATCCTGCACGTTTCGTTTATAAGTCAATGATGTTATCCAATCACACGCATATTCGCCATTCAGCGAGGAAAACTGACGGGGAGAAAAATGCGCATTAAATGGTACGGACATGCTGCGTTTGGCCTGTTCCCTGGGGACGGTCCAAAAACAATTACAGATCCCTACACGCCTGAAACAGTTGGCTACGCACCCATCAGTGATCCTGCTGATCTGGTGATCATTTCTTCTGCTGACGATGACGCCCACTGCCGCGCTGATCTCATTGCCGGTGATCCACAGGTCGTCAATGCTCTCGAAGTTGCTGATGGGGGAGGAACTCTTGAGACCCTTGGCATCAGTATTTCAGCGATTGAAGTCTGTGAATGGGAATACCATCCCGATCACGCGGTACCGGGGCGAAACGGAATGTACCGTTTCACCTTGGACGGGATCAACTGCGCCCATATGGGTGATGTCGGTAACCGCCTGAGCGATGAACAGGAAGAGTTTTTCACAGATGTTGATATCCTTTTCGCGCTCGCAGGCGGACATCTGACCATCGACCTGCCCGACCTGATGGAGATGATTCACCGGATGCGCCCGAAACTGGTGATCCCCATGCATTTTCGGACCCTTGCCTATCAGCCACGCAACACATTATGGATCGAGAGTTTCCTGATGAACTTTCGTGAGGACGACATTGAATTCGTCTGTTCGAGTGAAGTCGACGTCAGCCGAGGTCAAATCCCCGATCGGACACGCGTGCTCGTCATGGACTATGTGCGTTAAGCCGGGATCGTACAGCTGTCTTTTGACAGGCTCCGACAAGCTCTTGCAATTCCAGATCCAGTGCGCATTGGCGGACAGGACAGCCTGATTGCCGGTGTGAAGTGCGCCTGATCCGCAGATTCCGATGTATCAACAATCCGTACGGTCCCATCCCAGGTTGCCGCAGGAGCTGCACACGATCATCCCCGTCATCAGTCCCATCACACGACCAGTTTCCGTGCCGCCTGTTTTCCAACATCGAATATCCGCGCATAGCGTTCCGTTTCGTCCTTCGGTCCAATCCTCTTGAGTGGGTTATCCGATAACTTGACCGTTGGTCGTCCGTTCGCCTCGATGACCTTGCAAACAAGTGATATCGGGCCCAGCGCATTGTTGTCAGCCAAATCTCTAAAGTCATTCGTCAACAGGGTTCCCCAACCGAAACTGACGCGCACGCGACCGCAAAAAGCCGCATGAAGTTGTTCGATCTCCTGCACATCAAGCCCATCAGAAAAAATTAACAGCTTTTCTGTGGGATCCTCGCCCCTTGCCTGCCACCAGGAAAGCGCAAGCTCTCCCATTTCATAAGGATCACCGGAATCCACGCGGATACCGGTCCATGATGTGAGCCAGTCAGGTGCATCACGCAAGAATGTCGGACTTCCATACGTATCCGACAGGATAACCCGCAGATTTCCCTGATGATCGGCCTGCCATTTTTTCAGCAACTCATAAGGAGCCCGGCGCAGCTCTTCATCACTTTCTGCCAATGCTGTGTAGACCATCGGCAATTCATGCGCATTGGTGCCGATTGCCTCAACCTCTCTGCGCATTGCAATCAGGCAATTGGAGGTCCCGACAAATCTCTTCCCAAGTCCTTCATGCATCGCCTGGACACACCAATCCTGCCAAAGATATGAATGCCGTCTGCGTGTTCCAAAATCTGCCAACTGCAGGTTTTCAAGCTGTGACAGCCGGCCAACCTTATCCCACAGTCGCGCCATCGCCCGCGCGTACAGAATCTGCAGGTTGAATTTCCCCATATGACGCAGCACGGCGCGCGAGCGCAGTTCGGTGATGACCGCAAGGGCCGGAATTTCCCACAGCATGACTTCTGGCCACGTCCCTTCAAAGGTCAACTCGATACCATCGTCATCTTTTTGGAGGTGAAACGGGGGCAGTTGAAGATTCTCAAACCACACCATGAAATCAGGTCGGAACATTTGCCGAATTCCATAAAAGGTGTTGCCACGCAGCCAAGTCGACTCGCCGCGCGACAGGCGTAATGATCGAATATGCTCAAGCTGATCTCTCAACTCCTCCTCATCCAGAAGTTTATCGAGCTGAACCTCCGGTGACCGATTGACAAGCTTGTATTTCACTTGTGTATGTGGCGAGTGCCTCCAGACGAATTGACACATAAGCAATTTGTAAAAGTCTGTATCAATCAGCGAACGGACAATCGGATCAATTTTCCAATTGTGATTATAGACCCGCGCCGCGATATCGACTGTCGGCATTTGCATGATTTATCTCACAGTCAGTCTGGCAAGACCGACATAGCCATTACCTCAAGATCACATCAGCAGCCTGCATATCAGCACGCGCCGTCGCGAGCGAGCCATCAAGATCAATGGCGCGGCAAAGATTTTCAATGACCTCCACCTGAAAGCCCAGACGCACCGCATCCATCGCCGAATAATAGACGCAAAAGTCTGTTGCCAATCCCGTGCAAACAACTGTGTCGACATTTCGTGAACGCAGATAACCATCCAATCCTGTCGATGTCTTCCTGTCATTTTCGTAAAAGGCCGAATAACTGTCGATGCCGGGTCGAAATCCCTTGCGTAAAATCATATCCGCTTTGTCGGTGGCCAGATCGGGGTGGAAATCTGCGCCGTGCGATCCCTGTACACAATGGTCTGGCCAGAGAGTTTGTTCGCCATAACTCAGACTCACAGTCTCGAATGGTGCTTTTTCTTCATAGGTGGAGGCAAATGACGAATGTCCCGCAGGATGCCAGTCCTGGGTCAATATGGTGACATCAAACTCACCCATGATCGCGTTGATGCCGGTCACCACCGCGTCACCGTCCATGACTTCGAGTGCACCGCCCGCACAAAAGTCATTCTGTACATCAATGACAAGCAATGCCAGACTTGGATGGCTGGCCATGTCCTCTCCCCTTTCACGATGATGTCTCGCTCATGCCCCCATACTCCAACTGACCCGCGCCGACAATTTGTTCTCGCGCATGCGGCCTTTTGGCATCCGGATCTCTCTTGCCAGATGGCTGTGCCGAAAAATCGACAGCGTGATGATTTCGGTTGAGATTCAAACTTGTGGATTCGCGGCCACTCAGCCAATCGGGCACAAATGTGTTCGGATTGATTGACGAGTCAGTGGCAATTATGGGAGGGAACGGGAAGGACATTCTGTTCGCTATTGGGGTGAGGGGAAGCTGGCATGACCGGAGAAGCCGTTGATCTGGGCGAGAACCGTTATCGAGAACGGTTTGGAAGATATTTCGAGGATTTCACACCCGGCGACATTTACGAGCATCGCCCCAACCGGACGATCACCGAGTCCGACAATAGCTGGTTCACGCTGCTCACGATGAACACACATCCCCTTCATTTTGACAAGGAATATGCCAGACATTCCGAGTTTGGCCAGAGACTCGTTTGCTCGACCTTCACCGTGGCCCTGATGGTGGGAATGAGCGTGACTGATGTCAGCCAAAAGGCCATCGCCAATTTGGGTTGGACCAATATTTCACTGACCCATCCACTTTTTATCGGTGACACGTTGAGTGCTGAAAGTGAAGTCCTCGAAAAGCGGGAAAGCAAGTCGCGCCCACATGCTGGAATTGTGACAGTCAAGACCCGCGGATTTAACCAGGATGGAAAAATTGTCTGCGCGTTTGAACGTACCATCCTTGTCATGAAACGAGCCGCAGCCAATGAAGCAAAAGCCAACTACTGAACAATCAAATCTGACCGCCTGACTGGCGGTTAGCTGCATGTTTCCGCCCACATCATATTGACGTGCCCAATCCATTGACCCTTGCGCCGCGACAGGTCTTGCCATTGCCGATATCAACCATCGACCGGAGATTCAGGCCTGCAACAGGTCCGGAAGTGAATGCAGATCTCGAAAGTTGGCAGAACTGAGTTCAACCCCGGGCTGAACTGCGGATGTTCTGTTGACATCCGGTCAATGTAAGTTCCATGCCAATATGACCGCATCGGCATAGTCCATACCCTCCTTGACGAAAACCCGCGGCAGAGTATGCTTTTGCGGGTCATAATCTTCAAAGCCAGCTTTCTTGTAGGCCGCAATTGCGCGCTGGTTACGCGCCGATGGGCGAATGACCAAAATGTCCACATCGCCCCTTTGGCGCAGAATGTCGGCCAGTTTGCGAAGAGTCTCAGACCCAATTCCGTATCCCCAGTGTCGTCGACTGGCAATCCAGATGTCCAGTTCTGCTGCCCTTTCCTGGATCCAGAATTGTGCAGCTCCGACTTCTTCACCATCGACTGATATCTTGAAAATCTGAAAGCCGCTGTCTTCGGTGAACGCCGAGCCATCATAGTCGGCAAGGAACTGCGCATAATCCGGCACCGGATGATCAGAAAAGTCCGGTGGGCCCATCATCTCTCTGGTGGCATCCGACTGCGCCAGCCAACGATATATCTTGGGTCGGTCCGCCAACAATGCCCGCTGTAAGCTGATCTGTTGCATCACTTCCTCTCGCACATGATTGGGTCAATTCCACATTCTCGGCGCTGGCACTCTGACTCAAAATAGGATATGAAATTTGCAAAACAAAGAGGCAGGAAAATTGACTGATCCAATAGCTGAGCAGCCTGAATACAAGGCCGACTCAATACGCGTACTTCGTGGCCTTGAATCGGTGCGTAAACGGCCGGGCATGTATATTGGAGATACCGATGACGGCTCCGGGCTTCACCATATGGTTTACGAGGTCGTCGACAACGGAATCGATGAAGCCCTCGCCGGCCATGCCGACCGGATTGAGGTCATCATTCATCAGGATGAGAGTGTCTCCGTCAGTGACAACGGGCGCGGAATTCCAGTCGACATCCATCCCGAGGAAGGGGTGTCTGCAGCAGAGGTGATCATGACCCATCTCCATGCCGGCGGCAAGTTCGATGACAATAGCTACAAGGTCTCCGGGGGATTGCACGGCGTTGGCGTCTCTGTGGTCAATGCCCTGTCCGATTGGCTCGAACTCGTGATCTGGCGGGATGGGAAGGAACATCACGCACGCTTTGAGCATGGCGAAACAATCCGACCGCTTGAGGTCGTCGGCGATGCCGAAAATCACACCGGCACAAAAGTGACGTTTCTGGCCTCCACCGCGACATTCAAGAACCGTGATTATGTCTTCAAGTCACTGGAACAAAGACTGTGCGAATTGTCGTTTCTGAATTCGGGTCTACAGATCAGTCTGCGGGATGAACGTGCCTCTGAACGGCTTGAAACAACCTTTCGCTCCGAGGGCGGCGTACGGGAATATGTCTCGTACCTTGATCGCTCGAGAACTCCGATTCTTGAGGAGCCAGTCTATGTTTCCGGCGGCCGCGATGATGTCAGTCTGGAAGCCGCTCTATGGTGGAATGATGGATATCACGAAACCGTATTGCCTTTTACCAATAACATCCCGCAGCGCGATGGCGGGGCCCATCTCGCCGGTTTCAGAGCTGCACTGACGCGGACAATCAACAGTTATGCCAACGCTTCTGGGATTCTGAAAAAGGAAAAGGTTACATTCTCCGGTGATGATGCACGCGAAGGTCTGACCTGCGTGCTTTCGGTCAAAGTCCAGGATCCCAAATTCTCCTCACAAACGAAGGAGAAACTGGTCTCCTCGGAGGTCAGGCCGGTGGTAGAGTCGCTGATCGGCGAGCAGCTTGCCATTTGGCTCGAAGAAAATCCCAAACCTGCCAAGGAAATCGTTGGCAAGATCATCAGCGCGGCGCGGGCGCGTGAAGCAGCACGCAAGGCTCGCGAGCTCACCCGCCGTAAATCCCCTCTCGATATCGCCTCCCTTCCCGGAAAACTTGCGGACTGCCAGGAGCGCGACCCCGCCTTGTCTGAACTCTTCATCGTTGAAGGCGATTCCGCCGGCGGGTCGGCGAAACAGGGACGGGCCCGCTCTAATCAGGCGGTTCTTCCCTTGCGGGGTAAAATCCTCAATGTCGAACGTGCCCGCATTGATAAAATGCTGTCTTCCGAACAGATCGGAACCCTGATCACAGCCCTTGGCACCGGAATTGGCCGCGATGAATTCAGTATTGAGGGACTTCGATATCACAAGGTCATCATCATGACCGATGCAGATGTCGACGGTGCGCATATCCGCACCCTGCTCCTGACCTTCTTTTTCCGCCAGATGCCGGAAATCATTGAGCATGGTCATCTCTATATTGCGCAACCGCCGCTGTTCAAGATTGAACGTGGTCGCTCAGAACTCTACCTCAAGGACGAGGAGGCGCTCGATCAACATCTCATCGAACACGGTCTGGATTCGGCGCTGCTCCATGTCGGAAAAGGCGAAACGCTGGCTGGCGACGATTTGAGCCGTGTCGTGCGAGAGGCCGGAAGGATCAGAAATCTGTTGACGACTTTCCCTCCGCATTATTCGCGGCACGTGCTGGAGCATGCGGCGATCGCCGGGATCTTTGGCGGCAATCAAATTCGCTCCAACCCCCAGGTGGCAGCTGACCTGGCTGCTGCGCGTCTCAACTTTGTGGCACGTGAATATGAACAGGGATGGCAGGGGCGCCCGACACAGGATGGCGGGCTCCGTTTTGTGCGCATGCTCCGTGGAGTTGAGGAAGTGCAGACGCTCGACGGCCCAATCCTGAGATCACCCCAGATTGGCAGATTGGCAGAATTTAGTCCGTCGCTGCAGGATGTCTATGCGGAAACGGCGGTTTTTGAACGAAAATCGCGGCAGACCGTAATCCATACACCCACAGAACTGATGGCAGCCGTCAGGGAAGAAGGTAACCGCGGCCTGAATCTGCAGCGCTACAAGGGTTTGGGTGAAATGAACCCCGAACAGCTTTGGGAAACCACACTTGACCCTGATGCCAGAATCCTCATGCAGGTTCGTATCGAGGATGTCGCCGAGGCCAATGACCTGTTTGTCCAACTGATGGGGGAAGAGGTCGACCCACGCCGGGAATTCATTGTCCGCAATGCGCTGAGCGTGGAGAATCTTGATCTCTAGTGGTGAAGCCCCGGGTGATCTGCGAACACCGGATTTAGAGCGCGTGTACCGGTGAGCATCGACACCACGTTTCTACGCCGCTGCCTCACCGCGCTCGAACGCCTATTGGAAGAGATGGAGCGACTCGACGGCACCAGCGACAACATCATGTATGACATCTATCGCGCAGCATGTGTCAAGGAATTCGAACTTGTGCTGGAACAGAGCGGCAAGCTGTTGCGCAAGCGGCTTGCCGCATTCTTTGCCAGCAATCGGCAGGTTGACGGCCTCGCTTTCAAGGATCTTTATCGCCATGCGGCTAAACACGCACTCATCGACATGGATGCAGCGGAAAGATGGCTCGGTTATCGCGACAATCGCAATATAACCGCGCATGATTATGGTAAGGCGTTCGCCGAGGTGACTCTCAAGCTTCTTCCTGCCTTCATCACCGATGCGAAAGCACTGGCTGATATGATTGAGGCAGCAGAAGATGGCTGAGCATTTGCATATTCGGGAGGGGCACCTCAACCTTCTTCTGAACCTGCTGCATGAGCATTTACCGGGTGTCGAGGCCTGGGCCTATGGCAGCCGTGTTTCCGGACGCAGCCATGATGGCAGCGATCTCGACCTGGCGCTTCGGGGCACTGAACTCGATGAAATTCCATTTGACCAGCTGGCTACCTTCAACGAGGCCGTCCGCGAATCCAACATTCCGTTCCTGATCGAAGCCCATGACTGGACGCGCATACCCGCGCGTTTTCATCAGGAAATTGAAAGACAGCACATACCCTTGAACCGAAAAGCATACGGCCAACAATGATCGTATCGGGCCCGGAGCATTGTTTATAACGGCTCCATCCCTGTTCGGTGTCATGTCGCCGCGTTGCATCTTCATCATGCTGGCCATCCATTTGGCCGGAAGGCGTTTGAACCATGCAGCGGCTTCAACCCGTCATGCATCAATGACATCACAATTGAACAGTCGCATGTGAACAATTACAATCTTGGTCGATCTCAACGGGTTTGCGGTGATCGCGGCGTTTTCTGTCCCCGTCAATGATCGGAAGACAGATGACATGCCTCACAAATTTAAGCTGCGCCCTTGAATGGGATTTTGCTGACCTTGCCAAGGCTGACCGAAGGATGGAGACGGTCGCGTCATGATCAGGGACGAAGATATCCGACAGCGGTTACGTTTAGGTGAAGACAGCCGGTGGGAATTCAAGCACATCGAATTCAGCGGGAACAGGCCTGTAGGACCACGCAGAGACGAGTTTGCAGATGAACTGGGCGCATTTGCCAATGCTAACGGAGATCTCTTGCTGTGCGGTGTCACTGACAACGAAACAATCCAAGGGGGCTTATAAAGATGAATTGACATACCGCATTATGTTGCGCCAATCTTTCAATAAAAACGCATCATGTTGTATTCTGTCAACTGGTCTTTATAAGCCCCAATCCAAGGCATGTCGCGAGAACAGATGGTCGCACTGGATCAGATGCTGGTGGAAGTTGCTATCGATTCGATTGAACCCTCGTTGCGCATTGACGTTTCTCATCGAGAACTGGATGGAAAAAGCTTCGTGCTGGTCGCCGTACCGCGCGGAGACGCTCTTCATGAACGGGGTGGACAGTCCTTTGTCCGCGTTGGCGCAACCAAACGGCGCCTTCTGGGAGCAGAAAGACTGCGGCTGGAGCAGAACCGTACGCAAAACCGCTATCTCTGGTTCGACGAGCAGATCGTACATGAAACGGGATTTGAAACTCTGAGCGAGCAACTATGGGGGCCCTTGCTCAGCATGTCCGGGGCAGCAGACCCGCGGCGTGGCTTGCTGAATCTCCGTCTGCTTGCACCGGATGAAGCAGGTGTAGACCGCGCCACCGTGGCTGGCATATTGTTGTGTACCCATTCACCGCAGAACTGGTTACCACAAGCAGCCATCACGGCAACGCATTATCGGGGATTGAATCGTGCCACAGGCCAGTTGGATGTGCAGGAAATCACGGGGGCGGTGATCCAGGTCATCAGTCAAACAGGAGTTGAAAGCTTTTTGTGGATTTCCGAATGTCGTTGCAGGGTCTATCCTTACCCCTTGGCCCCCTGACAAAACTTTGAGAGTGCCGAGCTTGTTCATGCGTGTGACACAGACCGGCATCTCACCAGCTGGCGCGGAGTCGCCGTGACGGCGACAAGGTCCGCCAGGAGACACGGCTCAATCGGGGGCGTAACTGTGCGGTAGCATCGGAGAGCTGGCAATCCGTGTGGCGGCGGGTTGATACGTTGCGGCCAGGTGCGGCGTTTGATTTCAGTCCGATGGAGGCTGCCGCGGTTGAGAGCGAAGCGCGGCGGATCGGCGCAAATGCACATAACGTTAAAGATGGATTAGCATTGCGTTTCAAACTGGAAGAGGGGTTTGCACATTCTTACGTTGAAAAAATATGGGGATTATATACCTGACTACCCATCGTACTATACGTAGTGGTTACGAGTAATTGATAATAGAATATGTAGTGGTTTGGGTAGTTAAGTATATAATCCCCAAAAATATAGAGAAGCTTATGGCAAAGAAAGGGTGTGTGATATGATGGGGAATGTCCCGGACTATTTAATTCAGGGTGAGGCAGCGCGGCTCTTTCCGGTGCTTGCGACGACATCCAAGGAAGGACGGACGACAGCGGCAATGTTGGCCTGTCTGGTTCAGATTGAAGCCTTGGGCAGCAAGCTTCTTCAATCCCTCGGGCAAAGACGCGGAAAGCGCTCTCAAATTTCTGCGTTCACCGAAGTCATCTTCAAAAACCAACCGGACGGGAGCCAGGATCGCCCCGATGGTCTCATTGTCCTGAAAACAGGATCCCGTGAATGGCGCGCCCTGATCGAAACAAAAGTCGGAAACAACGCTCTCCAAGCGGAGCAAATCGAACGCTGCCGAAATCTGGCTAAGGACAATGCAGTCGATTGCGTGATTACGATCTCCAATCAATTCGCAACGACTCCGCAAGCGCATCCTCTCGAGGACGTTCGGGGCAGCCGGTCAAAAATACCGTGTTACCACTGGTCTTGGATGCATGTGGTAACAACGGTCGAACTGCTGATCAACAATGAAGGCGTTGACAATCCTGGACAGCTTTGGCTGCTTAAGGAATTGAGACGCTTTCTCAATCACGACAGTGCCGGCGTTCAGAGCTTTCATCGTATGCCGAAGGAATGGAGTGATCTCAATCGACTTGTCTCTTCCGGGGGCGTGATTTCCATTCGATCTCCCGAAACGCAAATCGTCATGGACGCTTGGCATCAGGAGACCCGTGACCTGTCGCTGATCCTGAGCCGACTCGTCGACACGACCGTTCGTGAAAAACTCCCCCGAAAACATATCCAGGATCCCGTGCGCCGAAAGAAAGATGAGTTAACCGTACTCCGGGACCAACACCAGTTGATATCGATCTTGGATATTCCCAATTCGGCCGCTCCAATTGAAATCGTGGCAGATATGAAGCGCCGATCTCTCGATGTGGGTATGCGCCTCCGTGCGCCCGAGGACAGGAAATCAACAAAGGCACGCATCAACTGGCTTCTTCGTCAAATCAAATCGGATGATCTAGACGGACTCTATATTCGTCTGCTCTGGCCGGGTGGGAGTGAACCTTCTCAACACCTTGTTTCGGATTTGAAAGATGATGTGGAGATCTGCCAAGAGGGGAAAGATCATCTGGTCGTGCGTGGATTCCATGTGTTTCTCTCGAGACGACTCGGTGGGCGATTCACACAACAAGCAAATTTTATCTCGGACCTCGAAGCTCTCGTTCCGCATTTCTATGGTGAAATCGGATCGAACTTGACGGCGTGGAAGCGACCCGCTCCACGGATCAAGACGGAACAATCCTCGGTGGATGATTCATCGGACTCGCAAGGTTTGGCTGTGTCTGACGATCAAGAAGGCATTGCATAGTCTCTGCGCTCAACACCGCTAAGTGTAACGGCTTGCAAACAGGGGTATTTTATCCCGCAACGCACCATCCTTCGCGATTTTCAGGCCAGAAATCACATTTTGTGCCAAAATGCGTTCAAAAGACCCTTCGGCCCGGCAAAACCATTCGACTGACCGATGCCCATGATCTGGAATTGGCGGTCACCATCGTGGACATTCTGGGCCAGTCCAGCCTGATTGAATATCGGCCGTTCGCAACATGATCGTCACCAAACTGGCATTCAGGCAGCGGGCGGGAATTGTAACCTTGTCTTCTCTCCACAGGAAGACGCGGCCCTCGACCAAAATCCAACAGATGTTCGCTCAACGACTGGATCGGTTGTGAGTCCGGTCTCAACTGGCCAAACAACAGGTTGTCAGTCTACGGTCGTGGCCGATTTTTTGGGATGGCGTGAGCACAAACTTCACGGAATCTCGCCGCGGAAAGAGAGTTAACTGCGCCAAGTTTGAGAGTTACCGGCATGAAGCGCGGTGTTTCCACTCCGACCGTAATCTCACCGACCGTGCCGGTTGACTCAATCCAGAATGCCGCAGAGCCGCCACGGAAAGCCAGTTCGGCGGGACCAACAAGTGAGGCAGCCCCCGTGATATCGATGCATAATGGATCGGTCAGGTATGGCAAGGCAGACCCGAACTGGTCGCAGACTCTCACCACCAGACGAATTTCATCTTTTTCTCCTGCAATCAGTTCGCGATCATCTGCGCTGAGGCGGATTTCAGAAGCAATGGGATCACTCGCGCGGTGAATTTCAACAACCGCTGAATCGTCGACATATCCGGTCAGACTCATCGACTCCCATTTCTCCCCCCAGTTCCCGAAATTGCCGTTTCGGATGATGACCGGAGCATAGGGAAGATGGGGAAAGAGCGCACGGTCAGGTTTGAATCTCTCACCGCTTGCCTGTCCGACTCGCAATTCGACCTCATCACAGTTGGTCAGGATGATCAGCGGCAGGACCCCGCCAAGACTGCGTTCACCGCGCGCCCAGCGGGTGACGGGCATCAGCACGGGCTGTCTGGCCGGATCGCCCTGACTTGCATAGACTGCTGCGGCAAATTTGGGCACACGAAACATATCAAGCACGCCATGATGGCAGATACGATCTCCTGATCCAAATTCCTGATGCGTGTTATAGTCTGCCAGACACCACCCAATGCAGCCCGAGACATTGGGATCACCGTAAGCCTGATTCAAGACTTGCAGAAAACGCAGTACATGCTCGGCCTGACGCTCTTCATTGTCAAAGATTTTGGTCGGAAACATATGACCATTGAATTCCGTCACCATATACGGCGGCTTGCCACCGGTAACCTCGATTGGCTTTCTCAGGGCGATGCGCGCATGATTGGCACCGGGCATGTCCTCACTGCCCAGAACGAAGTCATTCATCGTATAGACATCTTCAAGCAACTCGCTGTTTTCAATACAGCGCACGCCGGCAGTCTGCCGCGTTGGATCCAACTGATGTGCCAGCCTATTGGTGCGTGTGTAGAATTCATGATCGTCGGACGATTCATTGATACGCACGCCCCACAGGATCACCGATGGATGATTCCGGTCCCTGAGAATCATCCTTCTGACATTCCGCAGCGATTCTTCCTTCCAGTTTTCACCGCCAATATGCTGCCAGCCCGGTATCTCTTCAAAAACGAGGAGACCAATCCGGTCGCAATGGTCGAGAAACCACGGGGACGGCGGATAATGCGAACTGCGAACAAGATTGCAGCACAGTTCATGTTTAAGGATCTCTGCGTCTCGTTCCTGGGATCGACGACCCATTGCATAACCGACATAAGGGTATGATTGATGGCGATTCAGCCCACGGATCTTCAGCTTGCGGCCATTCAGAATAAATCCATCAGGCGTGAATTCGGCGCCCCTCACGCCGAATGACACATCCTTGTGATCTCCCCGCCCTCCGGTTTCCAACGATAGATGAAGTCGATAAAGATTGGGTGCATCGATATCCCAAAGATCAATATTGTGGAGACCGCTGAATTCACATTCGGCATCGAATCCATCAACCGTGATCTCAGTCGATGCCACAATGGCTGCATCGCGATCCCTGATCTCTGCCCGCAGCCTGGCACCAGCCAACCGTGCCCCTTCCAGGCTGCAGTAGACATGGATTGACTTTTGCGTGGCGAGGGGGTTGAGTGCCACAATCTGAACATCGCTGATCCACGACTGATCCGTGAGCTGCAGCCAGACATCGCGGTAAATCCCGGCATATGTGAGATAGTCGATCTGCCCGCCAAAAGGCGGAATATCGGGATTCTCGCGGCCATCGATCTTCACCGTGACCAGATTTGAACCTGTGGCCAGATATGGCGACAAACGTGCCCAAAATGGCGTATACCCATCACGATGTCCCAGAATTTCGCTTCCATTCACAAAGAGTTGCGTATCGGCCATGGCACCATCAAACAGGAGATGCACCTCGCGATCCAGCATCTCACTGTCGCAGTGCAGAACCATCTGGTAGCAAAACTGTTTCTGATACTGCGACTCAGCGAAGTAATTCAGCGGTAAATCGACGGCATTGTGCGGCAGCCGCACAGATCTGCCCCTGACGACCTCGTGCCGATGTCGTTCCGAAAATTCCTCGTGGAATATCCAGCCATCATTGCAGGCTTTTATGATCCGCACGTTACTGTTTCCATCTTCATCACCGATCTGAATCAGGCCCAAACACGAGATTCAAACAACTCAATACCACTTGGCGTTTGTCGCATGATTGTCGATCTACAACATATTCCAGACCCGTTCCGCATTGCATTCACCAGTTACCAATGTCTTTGCAGAGAGGTCAAAACAACAATTGATCGCGTGATCAGATATCTTCGTCATACAAGCTGTATTTTTGGTAAAGCCGCTTTGCCGAGATTGAGCGATTGGGACGACAAGGTGTCACTCCTCTGTCGATCTGGACTTCGATTGCACAGAACATAATCTCAAAATCCGGTCTCACCCATTGCTTGATGCAGGAGCCTGCAACCATGAAGGGAGCAGGTCGCCATGTGCGGCAATGAGCGCATCGATCAGGTTGCTGATCTGGTCGGGATCAAGTTCTGCTGCAGTATGGGGATCGAGCAGCGCGGCGTGGCGTACAAAGGCAGGATTTCGGTGCATCAGGGCCGCGACTGTCAGCTCCTGGACATTCACACTGGTGCGCATCAAGGCCGTCAGCTGGGGTGGCAAGGATTGTTGACGAATCGGGTGAATTCCAGAACCATCGACGTAACAGGGAACCTCAACACAACAATCTTTCGGCAGTGCCGCGATGAGGTGACCATTTCTGACATTACCATGGATCAAAGATGACTCGCCTGTCCAGACTGAGTTGATGATATCTGCCGCGTATTCCTTGCTCTGACTCACTTCCAGCCTGTCGGCCTTGCGAAAGGACTCAGAAATCTGTTGCCAGGTCGCCATCTGTTCTTCGCAACGCCGGACATATTCATCCAGCGGAATCTGGAATTTATCAATCAGTTCCGGATGCCCATTCTTGATGAACCAGGGGACATATTCGGCGAAATGTTCTGAACTCTCAGTCACGAAATAACCGAGGTGGCGCATGACCTCATAACGGATCAGGTTAGGACAGTTCGGATATTCACGGTTCGGTTTGGGAATCCGACCCGCTGCGTATTCGGCCAACAGGCGCGGATAGAGATCTTCGGTGCGACCATCACGCAATCGTTCCTCGAGGGTGAGGAAGAAAGCGACATGATTGATGCCGGCACAGGTAAATTGCATCCGTTCAACGGGTATTTCCAGATCCCACGCCAGTGAATTGATTGTCTCCTGCACCGAATGACAGAGTCCAACGCAACGAATATCAGGGTATCGTGCGTTGATCGCCCAGCAATTGATTGCCATCGGATTGACATATTGGAGGAGAATGGCACCCGGACAAAGCGCGGTTATATCATCACAAAGCTTCCACAGATGCGGGACGGTCCGGAGGCCTCGCATGATTCCACCAACCCCCAGCGTATCCCCGATCGTCTGACGAAGACCAAACCTTTTCGGAATTTCAAAATCTGTCACTGTGGCCGGGTGAAAGCCGCCGATCTGAAACGCACAAATCACGAAATCCGCCCCGTCCACGGCTTCACGTTGACATTCGCTCGCCGTGATTTCAGCACACGCATCCAGCGTGTCGACCAATTTTCGTGCAACGATTTCGGCTTCGCCGAGTCGCTCCGCGTCAATATCCATCAACGCGATTGTCGCTCCGCTGAGAGCGGGCCGCTGCAAGATATCCCCCACGATATTCTTCATAAATACCGTTGAACCCGCGCCAATAAAGGCGATCTTTGGATTCACCATCACTTCAGTCCCTCCTGAGGACACGCAACATGAACATGCCGCGTGGCAATAACCGTGATTTCTGATTTCGCAAGCCTGATAACGCAACAATGTGCACCCCTGACATCAAGAACCCTTCTCCCCGTAAGGGGGATATCCCAGACACGTACATTTTGGTTTTTCCTGTCCAACGGCATCCACGATTGAACCTGTCCTGTGCCGATTCTCTTCCCCGGCAGCTTTTTCACTGGGCTGAGTTTTTGGATCCTGATCGTCCACCGACATTCTCATGCATGGTACCAGCCCAGGGTCGGACATGTCTGATTGAACCGCTTGGGCAATCTGATCGCCAACGGCAACAGGAGTCTCGGGGTTGCTAACCCATCTTTAACGTTGTGTGTATTTGCGTCAATCCATGACGGGCCCAATTTT
>JAPOTI010000066.1 GCA_026709265.1 Paracoccaceae bacterium
AAAAGGCCGTTGACTGCCTCTACGAAGGTAGCTGATAACGGGGGCAAGTAGTTACTTGCAGAGTTGTTTGTCGGTTTGACTCTTGTCGGATTCGCGATGGAAGCTTACGGAAGTTCACGCCCGGCTTCGGGTGCCGATCATCAAATCGCCCATATCTGGGAGATGGAGGGGCGCAATTCTCAAGGGCAGAAAGTTGCTCATGGTGCTGCGGTTGCCGTGGGAACCTGGGCCGTACTTGCCCTCTATGACTGGTTGCTCGAACAGGATATTGAGAATCTCGACATCGCAAGGACATTGTCCCAATCACCTGACCTTGCTCGTCGCGAGGGCGACCTGCATCGTCTGTTTAATGATCACAGGATTGGTGCGCGCGCCAACACGGAATTGCGGGCAAAACATATATCTTCGGACCTTCACAAGGAACGACTCGAGCGCATCATTGAAGGCTGGCCGCAAACACGCGACCGGCTCAGACAGCAGTTGGTCAGTGCGCAGGAAATGGCGGGTATGCTGCGCGCGGCCGGTGTACCAGCTGATCCCGGGGATATCGGCCTCTCATTGGCAGATCTGATAATGACGGTGCGGAAAGCCGCCTATATTCGGCGTCGCTACACAATACTCGACTTCTTGCATGAAACCGGATTGACAGAATATGCATTGCACGAAGCCTTTTCGAATTATGAGAAGCGATGCCAATGACAGTGCGAGGTGAGACGATGGATCTCAAGGAAATGGCGGCTGAGGCGGTGACCGAAATTGCCGCTGCGATTGATTTGGCCCTACCCGGCCAGATCAATGCGATGTCGGAACCGATTCAAAGGTCGCGGCGAATTGCACTCTATGGAGTCGGGCGTGAAGGTTTGATGATCAAGACACTCGCCATGCGCCTGTTTCACCTTGGACTGGATGCACATCTGGTGGGGGATATGACCACGCCACCGCTGGCGACAGGCGATTTGCTGATTGTCAGTGCCGGACCAGGCCATTTTTCGACATGTCGTGCATTGATTGAGGTGAGTCGCGCGGCGGGTGCCGAGACACTGTGTGTGACTGCCGAGCCACAGGGGCGCACTGCACAGGAAGCGGACCATTTGATCCACCTGCCGGCACAGACAATGGCGCGTGACAGCGGAAACAAGGTCTCGGTGCTGCCCATGGGATCACTCTATGAAGGGGTCATGTTCTTGTTTTTTGAAATCCTCATCCTGGACTTGCAGAAGCAGCTTGGTCTGTCGGCGCAAGCGATGCGTGCCAATCATACCAATCTGGAATGACCATGGGCTGGAAAGAACGATTCTCGATTTCTGGTAAGACTGCGCTGGTCACAGGGGCATCTTCAGGTATTGGAGCTGAAATCGTGGCAGTCTTCGCGGAGGCGGGCGCCCATGTGATTGCAACGGGACGGTCATCACAGCGTCTCAGCGCAGTTGCCGCGCAGGCCGATGCCCAAGCCATTGAAGCTGACATTTCAACCATCGCCGGCTGCGAGGCACTGGCCCGTGAAGCCCTCTCGCTGGCCATGCCGATTGATATCCTCGTCAATAGTGCCGGGGTCGCTCTGGTGGGACCGCTGCTCGACTATTCTGCGGAAGACTGGGATCGAACCATGGCCGTGAATCTCCGCCCCCCATTTCTTCTCTCACGCGCACTTGCTCCGGCAATGATCGAAGCCGGTGGAGGAAAAATCATCAATATTTCATCGCAAACTGGTGTCATCGCACTGGCCCAACATGCTGCCTATGCCACTTCCAAGGGAGGTCTCAACGCCCTGACCAAATCACTGATGGTTGAACTGGCACCGCATAATATCCAGGTCAATGCGATCTGCCCGACAGTGGTGATGACCGAAATGGGAAAAAAGATCTGGAGCCCCCCTGAGAAATCAGGGCCAATGATCGCCAAGACACCCTTGGGAAGATTTGGTGAACCGGTGGAAATCGCGGATTTGGCACTTTATCTTGCCTCCCCTGCCGCCGATCTCATCAATGGTGAGGTCATCATGATTGAAGGAGGGTTTACCAGCGTATGAAAGGTTTTGGTGTCCATACAAGCATGTGGACAATGTCCTGGGACGCAGAGGGTGCAAGGCGAGCCATCCGCGCAGCAACCGAGTCGAAAGTGGATTTTATCGAGATCGCGCTCCTCAATCCCACATCGGTCGATGCACAGCAGGGGAAGACACTGCTGTCAGAGGCACAATTGCCCGCCGTCTGCTCGTTGGGATTGCCGGAGGAGGCACGCGCCTCACGCGATCCTGAAGCTGCAATCAACTTCCTTCGGATCGCGATCGAAAAGACAGCGCAGCTCGGTGCAGTCGCTTTAACCGGTGTGACCTACGGCGGAATCGGTGAACGCACAGGACATCCTCCGACCGAGGCTGAATTGGACAATGTGGCAAAAACGATTGATCAGGCCGCGTCCTGCGCGCGTGCACACGGGATCGATTTTGGTATTGAGCCCGTCAACCGTTATGAGACTCACCTGATCAACACGGCCGCACAGGGGGGACAGATGATCGACCGTATCGGGGCTGAAAATCTTTTCCTTCATCTCGACACTTACCATATGAATATCGAGGAAAAAGGGGCTGGCAACGGCATTCTCGCCGCACGTGAGCATTTGCGCTACATTCATCTGTCGGAAAGTGACAGGGGGACGCCGGGCGAGGGAACCTGTGACTGGGACGAGATTTTTGCAACCCTGGCAGCAATCGGATTCACAGGTGGTCTGGCGATGGAAAGTTTTGTTGAAATGCCCCCGGAGATCGCCTTCGGACTGTCGGTGTGGCGGCCAGTGGCCAGAAATGCCGAAGAGGTTATGGATAAAGGCATGCCATTTTTGCGCAACAAGGCACAGCAATATGGACTGACCCGTTAGCCTGTCAACATGACACATCGTAGCTGATCAAACATATGTAAGATTCTGAGTGCGGCGGGTGAATCACATGTCTTGCCGGATCGTGCACCCCGTGCCACCCCATCTCGCTGGGAAAAATCTCCGGTGCTTCTCCCAGCCAAAACCAGACTCTTCCAAAGAGTGGCAAGGCCCACCACATTGGAGATGCAGGCGTTCGAACGGCTCGGCATTGGGGTCCAACATACCCAGTCAACACACCGCGGAAGCAGAATTTGTGCAACCTCAAAATGCGTGTGGTAGTGCCCGGACGTTCGGGTTAGAGAATGCGGCCACCCTTAGCTGAAGGCGTCTGTGCGGCAATATGCCGTCAGTTTTCAGCAAAAGGAAAAAATGACCGTCTGCGCCTGAAAACCTATTTCTCCCCTCTACCGTCAGGTTTGAGTACGGGCACGGAGCGACCCGTTTGCTCCGCCCCACTCCCATATCCCGCAATCTCACGGACAAGAATTCAACGAAGGGGCGCCAGCCATTTCTCCGCTTCCTTCAGGCTGATTCCCTTGCGTTCGGCATAATCCTTCACCTGATCATCGCCAATCTTTCCGGTGCCAAAATACCGGGCATTGGGGTGCGCGAAATAGAGTCCGCTGACCGACGCTGCGGGGGTCATTGCAAAACTGTCTGTCAAGTAAATGCCGGTCGCACGCGAAGCATCCAGTAAATCAAAAAGTGTTGCTTTTTCGGTATGGTCGGGACAGGCGGGATATCCCGGTGCCGGGCGAATGCCCCGGTAGCTTTCCCTGATCAAATCTTCGTTGCTCAGATTTTCATTCGATGCATATCCCCAGAACTCCTTGCGGACTCGTTCGTGCATCCGTTCGGCAAAAGCTTCCGCCAATCGGTCGGCCAGTGCTTTCAACATGATGGAATTGTAGTCATCATGTGCGTCTTCAAATGCAGTGACGCGACTGTCTAATCCACTCCCGGCGGTGACCGCAAAACCGCCAATATAGTCTTGCCGCCCGCAGTCTCGGGGCGCGATAAAGTCGGCCAGGGCCAAATGCGGTCGGCGACCCGACTTGTTCATCTGTTGACGAAGAGTATGGATTTTGGCGATGGTTATCTCACCCGACTCATCTTCATAAAGTTCAATATCATCATGATCGACGGTATTCGCAGGCCAGAACCCGATCACAGCTCGTGCACAGAGCCAGTTCTCGGCGACAATCTGCTGTAGCATCTCATTGGCAGACGTAAAGAGTGAAGTGGCGGTTTCACCAACAACAGGATCATCAAGAATCCGCGGATAGGCACCATGCAGTTCCCAGGTTTGAAAAAATGGACCCCAATCAATGCGTGTGACCAGTTCTTCCAGCGGATAGGCATCAAAAGACGTCACGCCCAGAAATGACGGACGCGTGATGTCGGTATCTGACCAGTCAGTCGTGAACTTGTTGGCGCGGGCATCAGCAAGAGGAATGAATCGTGACGTCTTTCGTACCCTGCCGCGTGATGCACGCAGTTTTGCATATTCTTCACGCGTATCTGATTCGAGCTGTGGTCGTTGCCTGGTGGAAATCAGCTTCCCGGCAATGCCCACGGCGCGCGATGCATCCGTGACATGAATCGTCGCCCCCGAGTAAGCGGGTTCGATTTTAACTGCGGTATGAAGTTTTGAGGTCGTGGCACCGCCGATCAAGAGCGGTAAATGCAAATTGAGACGCTCCAGTTCGGATGCAACATGTGTCATCTCATCGAGCGATGGCGTAATCAGCCCAGAAAGTCCGATCATGTCAGCATTCTCCGAACGTGCGGTCTCGATTATTTTTTCCGCGGGGACCATCACGCCAAGGTCGATCACATCAAAATTATTACACTGAAGGACCACGCCAACGATATTCTTGCCGATATCATGGACATCGCCTTTCACCGTCGCCATCACGATTTTACCCTTGGTCACGAGGGCTGCATCACTGGTTTTCTCAGCTTCGATATAGGGAATCAGATGCGCTACAGCCTGTTTCATGACTCGGGCCGATTTCACCACCTGCGGAAGAAACATTTTCCCCGATCCAAAAAGATCGCCGACGATGTTCATGCCATCCATGAGAGGGCCTTCAATGACATGTAACGGACGTTCGGCGTCCTGCCGCGCCTCCTCGGCATCCTCAATGACATAATCGTTGATTCCGTTCACCAGAGCGTAGCTGAGACGTTCGGCGACCGAAACCTCACGCCATTCCAGATTCTCTGCCTGTGACTGCGTCAGCGAACGGAACCGGTCTGCTACAGTCAGTAAGTTCTCGGTTGCGTCAGGTCGCCGATTCAGGATCACATCCTCAACCTGGTCGCGTAGCGATTCAGGGATATCGGCAAATACGGTGAGTTGTCCGGCATTGACGATTCCCATATCCATCCCGGCGGCGATTGCATAATAGAGAAACACGGAATGCATCGCCTCGCGCACTGCATTGTTGCCGCGAAACGAAAACGAGACATTGCTTACACCGCCTGAGACCATGGCATGCGGCAGCGTTTCCTTGATGCGGCGGGTCGCTTCAATGAAATCCAGGCCATAATTGTTATGCTCCTCGATCCCTGTCGCAACCGCAAAAATATTGGGGTCAAAAATGATGTCTTCGGGGGAAAATCCGACTTGCCCAACGAGAATGTCGTAGGAGCGTTGACAGATCTCGACCCGACGATTCACGGAATCCGCCTGGCCCTGCTCATCGAAAGCCATGACAATCACCGCCGCTCCGAATTGGCGCGCCTGGTGCGCCTGCGCGATGAAGGATGCTTCGCCTTCCTTCAAACTGATTGAATTGACGATCGCTTTGCCTTGAACACATTTCAATCCGGCTTCGATGACCGACCACTTTGATGAGTCAATCATGACCGGCAGACGGCTGATGTCTGGCTCGGCGGCCATCAGATTGAGAAAGCGAACCATCGCAGCCTGTGAATCAAGCAACCCTTCATCCATATTGACGTCAATGATCTGTGCGCCGCTGCGCACCTGCTGGCGGGCAACTTCCAGTGCCGCATCATAATCATCATCGCGGATCAGTGCGGCAAACTTCGCGGAACCCGTCACATTGGTGCGCTCCCCGACATTCACAAAGAGCGAGTCTGAACCAATATTTAATACCTCCAGCCCGGAGAGGCGGCATTTTGTGTCGATAGTGGGAACAGAACGCGGCGGTGCATCTCTCAATGCACTTGCCAGTGCCGCAATATGCGTTGGCGTTGTCCCACAACAACCACCAGCGAGATTGAGAAACCCGTGATCGACAAAGTCGCACATATGTTGAGCAAACTGCTCTGGTGTCTGGTCATAGCCGCCGAAAGCGTTCGGCAATCCGGCATTGGGATGACAACAGACATAGCTGTCGGCGATACGCGCAACTTCGGCAATATAGGGACGAAGCTCGGCGGCCCCCAAGGCGCAGTTCAAGCCGATGGCCAGCGGGTTGGCATGACGGACCGAATTCCAGAATGCTTCCACAGTCTGCCCGGTCAGGGTACGTCCTGACTGATCTGTGATGGTGCCGGAAATCATGATTGGCAATTTGAAACCATATTGCTCAAAGCAGGTCGTGATCGCGAAGATGGCCGCCTTGCAGTTCAGGGTATCAAAAACGGTTTCGACAAAGATCAGATCGGCACCGCCATCGATCAATCCCCTGGTGGCTTCATCATAGGCATCGACCAGCTGATCAAATGTGACCGCACGATAACCAGGATCATTCACATCTGGAGAGAGAGAAGCCGTCCGATTGGTCGGCCCGAGCACACCGGCGACGAAGACTGGTTGGTTCCGCTGTGCCTGATCGGCGACTTCGCGTGCGAGACGTGCAGCTGTCAGATTCGACTCATAGACGATATCCTCCATGTGATAGTCGGACATCGAAATCGATGTCGAGTTAAAACTATTGGTCTCGAGAATGTCAGCACCCGCCTGCACGAAAGCGCGATGGATGTCTCTCACCACGTCCGGCCGGGTCAGGTTCAACAGATCATTATTCCCCTTCTGCGCGCATGGATGGTCAGCAAATCTTTTCCCGCGATACTGTGTCTCATCGAGCTGATGGCCCTGAATCATCGTACCCATCGCACCATCGAGAATCATGACGCGCCGTTCCAACTCTCGGTGCAATGCGCGCACCCTCTCCTGTCGTCCCGGGAACGTATCCTGTCGATCAGTCTCGGAGGGTGACACGGCTTTTCGTATCATGGCGTGATCAGTCATAGTGGATACTGCCATGGCGGGTCTCGCT
The DNA here is from genome assembly GCA_026709265.1 of Paracoccaceae bacterium. GTDB lineage: Bacteria > Pseudomonadota > Alphaproteobacteria > Rhodobacterales > Rhodobacteraceae > JAPOXR01. The sequence goes on from JAPOTI010000066.1 coordinate 7,134, forward strand.
GCCCCAGGGCCGCAGGCCAAGCATATGCGAAATGGCGTATGCAAGTTCAGCGCGGTTCAGAGTATAGATGTGGAATTCGTTGACCTCTTCCTTCTGCAAACGGCGGCATTGCTGCACTGCTGTCGACGCAGCCACCAACTTCCGGATCTCCGGATCATCTTCGAGTCCTTCGAAACGCTGGGCCAGCCAGACGGGAACCGTACAGCCGCACGCCGCACTGAATTTTATCACTTGTTGGAAATTGGTGACCGGCAGAATACCGGGCACCACTGGTATATCAATCCCGGCCGCGCGGACGTGGTCGAGAAACCGAAGGAAAATCTCGACCTCAAAGAAATACTGCGTGATCGCACGGTTGGCACCGGCGTCAATCTTGCGTTTCAGATTGTCGATTTCACTTTGCACATTGTCAGCATCCGGATGGATCTCCGGATAGGCGGCAACACTGATTTCAAAATCCGCAAGTTGCCGCAGACCTGCGACCAGATCAGAGGCATAGGCATAGCCACCTGGAAATGGACGATATCCATCGATACCCGCAGGCGCATCGCCGCGGAGCGCGACGATGTGACGAATTCCCGCATCCCAATAGTCATGCGCGATTTGGTCGATCTCCTGACGTGGGGCACCCACACATGTCAGATGTGCTGCAGGAACCAGTGCGGTTTCACGCAACAGGCGCGTCACCGTCGCATGGGTACGCCCGCGCGTTGACCCCCCAGCACCGTAAGTGACAGAGACGAATCTTGGGTTCAATGGTTCGAGTCGCCGGATCGACTGCCACAACACCCGTTCCATCTTTTCCGTCTTTGGGGGGAAAAATTCGAACGAAATACCCGGCGCTTCGCTGTCAGCAATGCGTATCTCCGGATCGATTCTCCGCGCTTTCGTCATCACGATGATCCGGTGGAATTTCTGGCAAAATTCATTGGCGTTGACCCGGCATGTCCTAACATGTCGGTTGAATGAGTTGGGTCAAGAGCCCAAACTGCCACGGTGAGAGGGTCTCCTTCAAGATGCCGGACCCGCGCGAGCGTGAGTCCGGCATCTTCTGCCCATTCGGCAATCTCGGCATCGGAAAAGCCGAGCCGACGATGGGAATGTTGGTGACGCAACTGTTCGAGACTGTGCGGAGCAAAATCTGCGATGATCAACCGACCCACGGGGCGCAGGATCCGCTTGGCTTCGGCAATAACCTGGGCTGGATTCTCGGCATAACGCAGCACCTGATGCACGGTGATGACATCTGCGGTGCCATCGGGAAAAGGTGTGCGATACATGTCACCATGGCGCACATGAACATTGGTAAGACCCGCCTGATCGAGTCTCGCGCGTGCAACCGTTAACATTTCGCGTGACTGGTCCACGCCGATCCCATGTCTCACCCGCGGGTTCAGCAGCTCGAGAATCCGCCCGGTTCCAGTGCCAATGTCGACCAGTTCAAGATCACGGCCTTCGGGCAGCATGTCGACCACTGCCAATTCAACCTCTGTTTCGTCGACATAGAGCGATCGGATCTGATCCCAGTTGGCCGCATTTTTTCGAAAATATTCGGCCGCCGCTGCAGAGCGACGCTGCCGCATCTCGCCCAACCGCATGCGATCGAGCGACAGGTCTGCATCATTCCTGGGAAGAGCGGACAGGACGGAATCAGCAATGGCACGCAGACCTTTGGATTGATCGGCCGTTCGACGATAATAGACGCGATTACCTTCCGGGAGACGCTGCAATAATCCAGCGTCGCACAGCAACTTGAGATGGCGTGAGACCCGCGGCTGGGTCTGCCCAAGCACTTCAACCAACTCACTCACGGTATGCTCTCCTGATGCACACAGCGCCATCAGGCGCAAACGCGTCGGTTCGGCAAGCGCTCGCAGCGCAGTCAATGTCGGCTCCATCGACAAAACCTGTAGCTTCAAACTTTGAAGATTAATATAAATATATATTTATATTAATTAAGATATGTCAATATTGAATCTCGAGGCCGAATCACGGTGCCAGCGCGGGGTATTGCCTCTATCAACATCGCAGACTCAGTTCGTGTCTGAATTCTGTACGAATCAGGCGTGCATGCTGATGAGGGTGTGCCGGATCGATGTCGGCGAAGGTTGCGGAATAGTCTGTTGTGGTCGGCGGTGGTGCCGGTCCGACGCGTCATGCGCGAATTTCTCGATGATCGCTTTACCCGGCAAACCAAAATGGTCGCGCATCGCTCACAGCCGCTGCGGGCCTGATCGGCGGCGGGGTTGACCACCATAAGCGTTAACTTGTTTGCATCAGTTCCTGATCGTGCGATCATGCCGCATCG
>JAPOTI010000128.1 GCA_026709265.1 Paracoccaceae bacterium
TGGCGCGCTATGAGGCCTGGTCTGCCAGCCTGCTGCAGATGTGTTTCCGCGCCATCGGGGTGGAGGTCCGCGCGGAAGAAGCCACCAGCCATGGGGGCGCCGACATGGTGGTCGAAACAGGCGGGCAGGTGTTCATCCTCGAATTCAAGATGGCGGAGACAGACGCGGACATTGAGACGAAGATGGAAGAGGCGTTCACCCAGATGCGGGATCGGGGCTATGCGGACCGATACCGGGATCGCCAGGAGCCCATCCATCGGATCGCGGTGGTCTGCGGGCGCGAAGCGCGCAACCTGCTGGAGGTGCGGGTGGCGGGTGTGATGACGGAAGGCGGTCCCAATCCAGCGCAAGCGTGATCACGACATGCGCCGTGATTCTGATTCTGGGTCAACCCATGATGACAGGGCGGATGAACATGGAACCACCGCTTTTCTATGTTCATGACGTGTCGTTTCCGTCACAATGCACGACAACGCCCAAGACACAAAATGAACAGCTCCGCCGTCCGTAGCGGCGATGCATGAATCTCCACTGCAGATCAGAATCATGGTGCCCAACGCCGCCGATTGCCGCATGATCCGAGCCAAGACCGCCAACGTCTCCAGCCGCAAAGGAGCCCCTCATCACAGGCGGCATCAAAAGTGGCGACCTGATCCTGGTGAAGGAAGCCGCATCAACCTCATGATCAGGACCGGGACTCAGATGAGTTGCAACATCAGGCAGGACATTCCAGCGACAACCTTCCTTCAAATTGTCGGCTTTATCGTTCTGACGTCAACGAGAGTCGGTTCAAGAGCGCCGTTCGCATCATCAGCACACTCACGCGCGAACCCGTCGCGGGCGCTTCTCACAATGCCTCTGCAATAAGGCGGGCGTGACCAGCGCACTGGCACCGCCTTTCTCCAAGATGATGCCCAGCGGGGCAACGTGATGACTCTCACCACGAAAACCCGTGATTCAACTGAGCACACGACACCAGACTGATGCCCTTCTCTGGTTCAATCTCTTTCATGCAGAACCGCATGCCCTGTTTTCACCGCAAGAAAAACGTTGTCATTGATGAGACCAAAGATCATCACATTGACCGGGAAGCAGAGACCAATGACCGGGCATCCAATATTCTGATGCCCAGAGATGCATGGGAGCCGTTTGTCGTGGAATCTCCACATCGTGATCATGCCGTTCAAACATTTGCCAACCTGCAGGAATGGCCCCGGCATCGTCGTTGGCATGCTTCACCATGCCGGTCACTTGCCTGGGTCGCATCTCAACATGCTCAAGGTGCGATATCAGTGGCCAGAAGATTGACGCAGTGGGTCGAACCGATTTCGTGCCCGCCAGAGAACCCCGACATTTCCGTCCCACTGCGGTCAAGGTTGAAGAATGTCGCCATCGTCTGTGTGGTTCCGAGATGAGTTTCATAATGCGCCGGACACCAAAATTGGAAAAACACGGCCAGGACGATCTCACGCTGTCAGGCGTTATCGGTGATCGTCCGGTTCACTGAGCAATTCACCATATATCGAATTCAGTGCCTGCGCCTCCTGCAGGATGTTAAATTGACTCTCGACATGTTGGCGCCCTTGCGCACCAATACCAGACAAGATTTCGCTATCGATGGCAATTCGTTGGATGGCATCACTCATCTGTCCGATGTCGCCCGGAGGGACAAGAATTCCGGTCTCTCCATCAACCACAAGTTCGTCAAACGCACCGACGCGGGTCGCAACGATGGGCACACCACAGGCCATTGCCTCCAATGGGGTAACGCCAAATCCTTCCCACCGTTGCGGGGCAACAAATAGATCGAGCACACGATACCATTCGGGCATTGCATCAACGTCAACTTCGGGCAAAAACAGAAACATCTCTTTGTACCCTGCATCCGCTACCCTTTGCTTGACCCCTTGCAGAAATGCCTGATGCTTGCCCACCGCCCTTCCCATGATAACCGCTCTCATCTCCGGGCGAGTCCGCAGCACCTCGAGCATCGCATCAACAAAAACATCCGTGCCCTTCTGGTGTCGGATCCGTCCAAAACACCCCACCAGACATCCGTCAGGCAGACCCAGTTTCTGTCGCAAGGCACCCTTGTCGGAGGTCGGGGTGAATTTATCGACATCAATACCATGCATGATCACTTGTGATGACCGGTGGAGATAAGAGGCGGACCTCTGTGATGTCGCAACAACCTCATCCATCCTCGAAATCAGGAATCGGGACAGGCTCGTGTGGTCGCGCTGCGATGCGGTTGTGAAGACCAGGATCAGTCGCTTTCTCAATATGTCGCGGAGCACCAAGCCGAGAAGCATTTCAGTATTTCGCCGCGCATGCCAAACCCGCTGTCTGCCGCCTGACATCAGCACGATCTGCCACAGCGGAATATGCGGCAGATATCTTGGAAGACCCGGCCCGGTTGCCACAATCTTCATCGTCTGCGCCTGTATGGGCAACAACCTCACCAGGGTTGCAGTGACACCGGATAACCGCCATTTGAGATGCGGCAGAATGACATCAAAATCCACTGTCTCAAGCCCCTCTTCAACGGGACGGGCGGAAGACATGTGTTGAATCGGCAAGCATCAGATCCTCACATTGATCCGTCAGGTGACACGCTTGAAGCCACGGACGTTCCGCTGACTCAACTTCTCTCCATTGGCCGGCATCGAACAAGACCAAAATTCCAATGATATTCCTCCAATTTCCGCCGATTCACCCGCTTCGGGACAAGATCTCAGTATAGAATCCATCCATACCGCCAGTGTGCGGCCAATAGTCCGGACGGGTGCGGAGGCCCCCTTCCCCGGTCTCCCACAATGGATCTGCACCCGGATCTGTTAATCTCAGAGGCATTGACTTCAACCGGTGTTTTGTCTTGGCCCATCGTGTGATCCACTCACCTTCCTGTGGCAACAGTGAACAGACACAATAGAGAAGGCGCCCGTCGGCTCTGACATGAGAAATGGCCTTGGCGATGAATTGGCGTTGGGTCTGCGCCAATCGTTCAAGCCAGCCAACTTCCTGTTTCCGGTAGGGAAGATCGGGATGTCTCCTGATGGTACCCGTCGCACTGCACACCACATCGATGATGACAATGTCAAACAACTCATCTGACGTCCACTCCAATGCGTCGCAACAGATAACCCTGGCCTCAAGCTTCGTACGGTCAAGATTCTCACGCAGCACATGGAGACGATTTTCCGAGCGATCCAGCGACGTGACAGTTGCACCGGCCGCGGCACATTGCAGTGTCTTGCCCCCGGGTGCCGCGCACAGATCGAGCACAGACTGTCCCTTGAGATCACCGAGCAGGCTGACCGGTCGCGACGCAGCATAATCCTGGACCCACCAGGAACCTTCTGCATATCCGTGAAGCTGTGACACCTGACCCTTCGGCCTTAATCTCAGGCTCGTCTTTGAAAGCTGCTGAGCATCCAGAATTTCAACAAGTTGTGCGGCTTCGCTTGCCCGCTTCAAGGAAATATCGAGTGGCGGCTCAAACTCATGTGCGGACTCGATCCGATGGAGAACCTCACGTCCTGCATAGCTGGCCACGGGTTCAGCGATCCATTGAGGAAGCCGCGTCGGCCCCGCCTTTTTCCACATGATCTGTCCGGCTTTCCCGGTGGTGCGCCTGAGCACCGCGTTGACGAATCCCTTGGAATGGAAATGACGTCGATCAAGACCCACGAGTTGAACAGCCAGGTCAACAGCTGCATGGGGCTGTGTACCGCAGACATGGATTTCCGCAAGTGCCAGTCTGAGGATGTTGCGCACACGCAGCCGCGGACTCCGTTCTATGACCTCGGCGAGCACCTGATCTGCTCGGCCCACATGGCGCAATGTTGCCATGACAATCCGCCGGGCCATCGCTCTCTCGTCGGGCTTCAAACTCTTTGTCGCCAAGAGCTGTGAGTCCAGGCGTTTTCCATAGGCGAGAACCTGATGGATCGCATCAAAAGCCACCTGGCGAACGCGCAATCCGGGTCGATTTGTTGGCACTGGTTTCATCCTCGACTCACAGCCATAACAGCGGCGCTTCATAAGCCCTTCGAAGGCTCACGTCCTGGTAGAAGATGGTTGCCGCACAAACAAGCCAACCGGCTGTCCGTGTCCATGGCCGGAACAGCAAATCAGTCTTGCCATCACAAATGTTCGCCCCCATCTGGCGCAGAGGTATTCTCATGGGCAAAGGTTGTCCCTTCTGTCCGGGGGGCTTCTTCATTCAACCCTCATCGAAGTGTCTGACGACCCCGCCCTTGCGGTGGCTGTTTTCCTGTTGAAACTTTTGCATCTTGGACGCAGTTTCAGTATCAATGCACCCTGTCGAGGAAATGATTGTTTCACATGTCTAGACACGCTCACACGAATCCCATGGCAACCCAGAGACAGCGGCGTGTCGGAAAGTTGCTTCGCCGCACCCTGGCTGAAATGATTGATGACGGGTCGGTCAAAGGGGCTGACATACCCGACATTCCAGTGACCGTTTCTGAAGTTCACATGTCATCTGACCTCAAACGTGCAACTGTTTATGTGCTGCCGCTCGGCGGTGATCGTACGGACGAGGTCGTGCAGGCACTGAATACCGAAAGGCGTCAAATTCGCCGAATTCTCAATGGACGCGTACAATTGAAACGATCACCCGCATTGCAGTTTGTCGGAGACCCGATTTTTGACCAGCTCGACCATATGCAACGCCTCTTTAATCGACAGGACGTTCTACGAGACATTGCCGCCCCGACGGCGCAAGACGAGTGAATTGACGCAGAGAGATGCCAGATTGAACGGCTGGCTGCCCATTGATAAACCCGCCGGAATCACCTCCACCGCCGCCGTCAATCAGTTGAAACGGGTCTTGAATGCCGCCAAGGCCGGTCATGCCGGAACGCTGGACAAACCCGCGACGGGTGTGCTTGCCGTGGCCTTCGGTGAGGCGACCAAGACCGTTTCTTATGCCATGGACTCCCGCAAGTCCTACACGTTCATGGTCAGATTCGGCATATCAACGACCACGGATGATGCCACGGGTACCGTTCTTCAGACATCTATATCGCGTCCAAGTGATGAGGAGATCAAAGCTGCTCTGGGTCACTTCCAGGGCAACATTCACCAGGTACCTCCCCAATATTCTGCAGTGAAAATCGACGGCAAACGCGCCGCCGCTCATGCCGCAGCCGGAAAAGCAAAATCTCTCTCTGCCCGCTCACTGACTGTCTACAAGCTGGAACTTGCAGGCCGCAGTTCACCGGATCGTGCCATGTTTGACATGGAGTGCAGCAAAGGCGGTTATGTCAGGTCAATTGCAAGGGATCTTGGCCAGTTGCTGGGATGTTATGGTCATGTCGAAGAACTGAGACGCACCGCGGCCGGCCCCTTCACATTGGAAGCTTGTGCGGCATTTTCAACCGAAACGGATCAGCAGGATTATTCCGCCTTGATGCAAAGACTCTTGCCCATTGAAGCCGGTTTATCGGAACAACAGGAATTGCCTTGCAACCGGGAAACAGCAGTGAAGATCCAACATGGAAATCCAGTTCAGTTATCTGCAACCTCTCATTCATCCGCCTCGGACGCAATGGTCTGGGCATCCTGTGAGGGTCGAGCCGTCGCCATCGGATCAGTCATTGATGGAATTTTCCATCCGAAACGGATCATTCGACAGAAATGAGCGGAAATGGATTGGTATTGATGCCGCGATAAAATCTGACGAACCGGTCAAGCAGAAACTAACCAGAGAGACAGTCGATCCCGACGATTGATTCAAGCATCCAAACACATTTCACTGGCGCGTGCCCGGCAGAACGCATCGGTGAAACCGGCACGAGCCTCACCCGGTGCCACAGCCAAGACCGACACCAAACGCACCCCCGATGGACTGACGGTCCCTGTCACCGCAACGCGACTCGACAAACCTTGCCACTCCCACCCTCGACGCGGATAGGCCAACCAAAATCCAAGGCCATACTTTCCCCCATGATCACGACATACCACAGTCCAATGCCGTATCCTTGATCGGTTCGAGCTTGCTCCCAACCAGACTGCCCTGTCAGTGCCAGATTGAATCGACCCAGTCTGAACGCCCGGCCCTTGCCACTCGAGGCCAATCGGCAACGTTCAGATCAAACCCCGTTGCAACAGCAATCGGGATGTCGGCAGACTTTCAGGCCGATCTTCGCCCTACCCATGATATTGTCAGAGCGGTTCACGCGCACGATCGTATCAACAAACTTGATCCGGTCATTTCACGCGGAGGTTGAATATTCATGAGATCCAGGATGGTCGGCGCCAGGTCCGCGAGCGTTCCCGCGCGCAATCCGACCGATTCATCGAATCCAACCAGAATCACGGGGACAGGATTCAACGTGTGTGCGGTATGAACATGTCCGGTTTTGGGATCAATCATATTCTCACAATTTCCATGATCCGCGGCCAGGATCATCACCCCCTGGTGCGCCCGGATGGCTGATTCGATCTGCCCCAACGCATGATCGACGACTTCGCAGGCTTGTATGGCAGCTGACAGATTGCCGGTATGGCCGACCATGTCAGGATTGGCAAAATTTGCCACGATCAAATCAAAGTTCGGCACCGCTTCACAAAATTTCTCAGCGATCTCGTCTGCCGCCATCTCGGGTGCGAGATCATAGGTCGCAACTTTTGGACTCGCAGCCATATACCGCACCTCGCCTGGCTCAGCCGCTTCCTTTCCACCATTCAGGAAATAAGTGACATGCGGATATTTTTCGGTCTCTGCCAACCGATACTGAGTCTTGCCATGTGCGGCGACCCAGGCTCCCAGTCCATTCTTCACCTCTTCCCTGACAAAGAGCGAATGCAACCATGGAAGAGGCGTCGGAAAGTAAGGGACCATCGTCAGCGTTGCCGACAATTTCGGGCGCATCGCAATATCAAAGGCATCAAATTCGGGCCCGGCGATAGCGGCCACCAGTTGCCGCATCCGATCGGACCTGAAGTTGACGAAAAAGATACCGTCGCCGTCATGCATTCCCCGATAGCCCTGCATGATACTCGGGAGAATGAACTCATCGGTTTCACCCAGATGATATGCCTGGTTGACCGCCGCGGCGGCATCCTGTGCTGTCCGCCCGCACCCCTTCACCATGGCTTGCCAGACTTTTTCCACCCGATCAAACCGACGATCCCTATCCATCGCAAAATAGCGCCCGCACACCGTTCTGACCTGCACACCCGCAGGCAGACGGTGCTCAAGCCAGTCAAGATTTTCGGGGGCCTGTCCGGGTGCCGAGTCCCGACCGTCAGTGAAGATATGCAAATCACAACTGACACCGAAATCATTGAGAGCGTGCGCTGCAGCGACAAGATGGTTGAGTAAGCCATGCACGCCCACATCCGACGCCAATCCCGCAACATGCGCCCGACCGTCATGCGCGAGCACGGTATCGGCAAACTCTTTCAGTCGCGGATGCGAGAAGAAACTTTCATCAGCAATCGCTGCATCGATCTTCTGCATATCCATCAGGATGGTTCGTCCAGCACCGATATGAAGATGGCCGACCTCTGAATTACCGATGGAACCGTCTGGCAGCCCTACGGATTCACCATGCGTGACTAGAGTGGCCGCCGGGCCTCTCGCCCACAATCTATCGAAATTGGGTGTCCGCGCGCCGGCAATCGCATTGCCCGTTTGGTGTCTTGACAGTCCCCAACCATCAAGAATGCATAAGGCAACGGGTTGATGAGATGGAGCAGAGGAAGCCATTGCCTCACTCCCGATGATAGGGGTCGCCGCGCAAAATTGAGACTGCGCGGAAAAGCTGTTCAGTCAGCAGGATCCGCATCAGCATATGTGGAAAGGTCATGCGCCCGAATGAGATACGGTGATCTGCCATTTTTGTGAACTCGCCTGAGACGCCATCCGGGCCACCGATCATAAACGAAGCCGTCGACATCCCACGATCGCGCCAACCCGCAAGAGCATTCGCAAATTCAGTGCTGGTCATCTGTCGGGCCGATTCGTCAAGAACACAAAAAACCGTGTTGCTGTCTTCCGCCAACTGCCTCAGCCAGGCGGGAAAAGGACGTCGGTTCGGATCATATTCCTGTAACGTCGCCGCACCGAAGCCAATATTCTTTCCACTGCGGCGAATCCGATCCAGATAATGCGCAGTGAGCTCACGCTCATGGCCATGACGTAACTTGCCAGCGGCGCACAGGATGAGTCGCATTCAACGGGATGCCGTTTCCGGGAGCGCTACCATCCAGAGTTTTTCCAATTGATAGAATTCGCGGACTTCCGGGCGAAAAATATGGACGATGACATCACCCGCATCAATCAGGACCCAGTCACCCTGTCCTTTGCCTTCCACACTTGCCGACAGACCTCGCTCATGTTTCAGCTTCTCCAGGAGCTTCTCGCTCATGGAAATGACCTGACGCGTTGAACGTCCCGAGGTGATGACCATGAAGTCGGCCATATCGGATTTGCCATCCAGATCAATGGAGACGGTGTCTTGCGCATTGTCTTTGTCCAGTGAGTGGAGGATGAAATCAACCAGCTTCATATCTGCCGGAGTTCGAGAATCGCCGTCCATGACGGCTTTTCCAACGACCGTCAAATCAACGGTCCGCGCATTTTGCGACAGTGCTTCACCTCCCGACTGCGACGCGCACCGCCCTCTGTGCGCAACTATGCCGGTTAGGTCATCCACTCTTGAAATGCAACCTGAAAGCACCACAATGATGGGTCTGCAAACAACTTGAAGACACAGCCTGTCCCATGCCTGGCCACATCAATCCAGACAGACCCACAACTCCTCGAGCCCATGAAAGTGATAGCGGTCGGCGTAGCGGGGCTCCGATGCCAATGAAATATGCGGAAAACGCTGAAAAATCGCGGCGAGACCAATTGCCAGTTCGAGTCGGGCGAGAGGTGCACCGACACAAAAATGTATACCGGCCCCAAACGAACAATGGCCGGTGGCATTTCTCATTGGAAGAAAACTGTCGGCCTGTTCCCAAACAGATGGATCACGGTTGGCCGATGCGAGGATCAGAGCAATTTTGTCCCCACAACGAAAATTGTGTCCAAACAATTCGTGTAACTGCTCACCCCCATGATTCCGTCCTGATGCCGGGCCGCCCGCAGGCGCGGG
>JAPOTI010000089.1 GCA_026709265.1 Paracoccaceae bacterium
CGGCCGATTCCTTCCGATTCCGATCCCCCTTTTGGGCCCCGGAGGCCCATCGATGCACTGGCATGATCGGGCCATCGATCGACACCATCGACTCATCCCAATCACCGGATCACTCATGGACAATACGTTCACAAAGATCCGCCTTGGCCCCACGCCGGAACCGCTTGACGACACGGGTCCACCGCCCAAAATGCGGCGGGAGATCACGCCAGGATGTGCCTGTCCGGAACCGCCAGAGAACCCCCTCCAGACACAGGCGATTGTCCACAGCTGTACACCCCGGATCCGTCACCTGGCCCGGACACAGCGGGGCCACCCGCGCCCACATCTCATCCGTCAAAACTGTGCGATCTGCATTCATCCTGTCACCCACCGCGTCGGCGCGTGCCGCCACCTTCGGCGTGCAATGCCGACACAAAGACACGCCCAGCGCTCAAAACGCAAGGCAATTGTCAACGGGCCTTAGTATCCCATAATCACTGAACTGATGGATAGAGGGACTTGAGTTTGATCCGGGCATCCTCTGTCCGAAACCGCCAGTTGACCGGCGTCCTGTCCGCATTGCGTCTCGCCTGCCACGCGGCGACTTCGCTGACCAGCGTCTCGTGGTCAGGAGCCACACCCACTGACGTTCAGGCGCTTTCCGCTATGATGATCGAAATAATGCAGTTTACCGAGGTCAAAATCGAGACTGATCACCCCTTTTTGACTGAGCACAGTTTCGGGTGCCAACCGCACCGTGATTTCATTCTGATTAAAGCGGCAAATGGCCAACGTATCGGATCCCAACGGTTCCAGAAGGTCGATTACAGCATCGATCTTGCTATTTTCCTTGCTTGACTGTTTCAGATCTTCTGGACGTATTCCCACATCAACCTTCGCACCAAACGGGACATCAAGCCTCCCAAGAGACAGGGTCGCACCATCCAACCTGACTATAGTTTCGCAGCCAGAACGATCAAAAACACCTGTCAATATGTTCATTTGTGGTGAGCCAATGAATTCGCCAACAAATCGGCAGTTTGGAAATGTATAGACATGTATGGGCGGCCCCTGCTGCAAAATGGCCCCGCTGCTCAGAACCACGACCCTGTCTGCCAAAGTCATCGCTTCAGTCTGGTCGTGGGTAACATAGACCATGGTTGCCTGCAGCATGCGGTGCATTCGTTTGATTTGGGTACGCATTTCGACACGCAGCTTGGCATCCAGATTTGACAATGGTTCGTCAAACAGGAATGCCTTTGGTTCTCGTACAATGGCTCGCCCCATCGCGACACGCTGGCGCTGACCGCCGGAAAGTTGTCCTGGCTTACGATTTAAGTATGCGCTGACCTTGAGGATCTCTGCGACATCAGCGATACGTTTGTCGATATCCTGCGTGGATACTCCACGCATCTTCAACCCGAATGCGATATTCTCTCGAACTGTCATGTGCGGATACAAGGCGTAATCCTGAAAAACCATGGCAATGTCGCGGCTCTTTGGCTCAATGTCATTCATGACCATGCTGCCAATTCTCAGTGTGCCTTCCGATATCTCTTCTAATCCGGCAATCATTCTTAAAATTGTTGACTTGCCACATCCTGACGGCCCCACAAGCGCAACAAATTCGCCATCTTCGATACTGAGGTTCACTCCATGAACTGCGCAAACATGACCATAGAATTTGGCGATGTCCAACAATTCGATCCGCGCCATTTCCCAATCTTTTACCTCACAACACACGATTGTGCTTGCGATATCGATAATCTTAATGTTATTGATAATCTAAGACAAGTCGTAGTTTCTATTTGGAAAGAGTTATGGCGATTGAGAGTTTTAGCGAAAACTTGTCTTTTTCAGATTTCCGGCTTCGTCGTTCCAGTCGGCGCAGTCAGACCGTGGCAGAGATATTGCAACGAGAAATTGTCTTGGGAATCCTTAAACCGGAGCAGTCACTGACAGAACTCGAGCTCGCAAACAGGTTTGCCTGCAGCCAAGGGACTGTCCGTGAGGCACTTTTGGGGCTTCACGAACAGGGATTAGTGTTAAGATTTCCAAATCGTGGAACCTGCGTGGCCCCTTGCAGGGCTGCGGATGCCTGTTCACTTCTGCGGATTCGCCGTGAATTGGAATGCGGATTCTTGGATCGTGTGATTAAAAATGCCGACGGGCAGCTAGACTCTGAACTGAAGGGATTGCTGGGCGCTATGCGCAACGCCGCGCTTGATTGCGACGAGTATATGCTGGCTGTTTATGATCGTGAGTTTCACATCTGTATATTCCGAGCAGCGAAGCTCCCCTTGGTCGATCCGGTCCTCAAGCGGTGTTTGATACATAATCACCGTTTCAAGATCCTGAATTCTGATGTCAGGCGGGACCTGATTACAACGGCCGAACGCCATAAGCCAATTCTCGAAGCTTTGAAGGAAAGGAACGCAGAAGAGCTCGAGGGGCTGCTCGAACATCATATAAGAACAATTGTTGATTTTGGTCCTGACCCGACCATTAATGAGTGCTAATCATGCCTCAGCCCAGCGAGAATATGAAGCAACTTTTGGAACAGCTTGCTACAGAAGACGCTGACCTGATGGATCCGACATTGATGCTCCCTCAGTATGGGCGAACATTTGTTGCCATGTACATGGATAAGTGGAACAGAAGGTTACCCCAAGTGGCAACCGCCAGAACCATCATCCAAGATGAAAAACCTGCGCGCCGGATCGTGCCAGAAAATGATAAGGGCACGGATGCGATCCTATATATCCATGGTGGTGGATGGTCGTTCTGTTCTCCATCGACTCATGAGTCATTTGCACGGAGGCTTGCAATTGCTTGTGCATGTCCCATTCTGATGCCTGCTTATCGATTGGCACCAGAGTATCCTTGGCCGGCCGGACTGCTTGATGTGATGTCAGTGTGGTCGTCGGTTCAAACGTCCGAACGTCGATGGAGCATTAGCGGTGAAAGTGCAGGTGCCAACCTCGCTTTGGCGGCAATTCTCAGAATGATCAGAGAAAAAGCGCCCTTACCATTTTCTGGACTGCTCTTCTATGGCGCCTACGGTGCGGACTTTAATTCCGAGAGCTATCTGTCCTTTGCTGAAGGACCCAGATTGAGCCGCTCACAGATGATACGATATTGGGATTGGTACGCCCACGAAGAATTACGCATAGATCCTGAGGTCGCCCCTCTTGTCGCTTCTGACTCATCTCTTGAGTTGCTTCCACCGCTATACCTTAATTCAGCAGCACTAGATCCACTACTGTCTGATACCGAACAACTCGTTGCCCGCTTGCGGGCGATTGGCCGTGCTGACGTCTATCATTGCGTAGACGGAGTCATTCACGGCTTCATGCAGATGGGGAACTCGCTTCGTGAGGCCAGAACGGCCTTCAAGAATTGCGGGGCCGCATTTCTGCATTTTTCCGCATAAGTCGAAACTACAGCAAAGGAGAATCCGATGAGACTTGTAAGACATATCGCGGCAGCTTCAGCATTTGCCATGATTGCGGGGGCCGCCGGGGCTGAAAGCAATGTCCGGTTCTGGTACCATTTTGATAATGCTGACAATCCTATCGATGACCTTGTGGCAAAGTTTGAGGCTACAAATCCAGATATCAGCATTGAAGCTGAGAACATCCCATGGAACAGCTATTATGACCAACTCTACACATCGATCGTTGGTGGAAACGCCCCGGACACCGCCATGGTCAAGCTGTTTGCACAGCCGCGCCTGATTGAACTTGGCGCACTGGCACCGATTGATGATATGCTGGCTGAGTGGGATGACGCCAACAATCTTCAGGAAGGTTTACTTGACTTGGTTAAAGGCGGAGACGGCAATCAGTATTATATGCCAGTGCAATATGTTGCATTGTATTTGTATTATCGCCCAGACATGTTCGCTGAACTTGGATTGCAAGTGCCGACAACATGTGATGAATTTCATGATGTCGCGAAGTCGCTAACGCGTGACACCGACGGTGATGGTCAGATCGACGTCTATGGCTTTGGTTTTCGTGGTGCCAAAGGCGGTCATGACCACTGGGCGACATTTACGCTGGGAGCTGAGGGAGTCAGCCTGACTGAGGGCCTCACATCAGATGCTGGTGTTGCCGGCACACAGTTTGTTGCTGACCTCTTCCAAAAGGATGGCGTCTTTCCTCCGTCGGCACCAAACGATGGATTTCAAGAAATAATTGGGGCGTTCAAATCTGGTAGAACGGCAATGACGATTCATCATATCGGCTCGGCAAATGGTATGGTTGAAGCTTTGGGGGACAATGTCTCTGCAGCACCAGTACCCGCTTGCGGAGGTGGGCAGTGGACCGCTTTTGGAGATGAAAGCACTGCAGTTCTGTCAGGTGCCGAAGACAAAGAAGCCGCATTCAAGTGGATTGCTTTTCTATCTTCTGAGGGTAACAATACCCTGTTCAACCAAGCGACCGGTCAGTTGCCTGTTGTCAAGGCTGACGCCGCAAATTGGACGCTTCATCCAAAACGTTTTGTTGATGCGACGATCAATAGCCTGGAGGCGGCACAACTTTTGCCCGCGAGTCCGGCAACATCAGATTTCGTCAACACGGTTTGGCCAACAAATATGCAACGCGTACTCATCGGCGAAATCACCGCTGAAGAGATGAATGCAAATATTGAGTTACTCTTCACTGAGTAGGCATTAATCTCCGTTGCCAGCCGGTCGCCATTACGGTGACCGGCTCCTCTTCCCTCTCGTTTTTGGAGAGGCTGGTAATGCGCCATCGTTTCTCAGATAAGACTGAGTTGCACGCGTTAGGTCGTCGAGTGTTGCCGTATGCGATGCTCTCACCCGCAGTCCTGGTAACCTTGGCAATCGTGTTTTTCCCAATGTTACAGACCACATGGATGAGTTTGCACGAATATATTCTGTTTCGGCCCAATGATTTCCACTGGGTTGGACTCGGCAACTTCAAGGCAGCGCTAAACGATGAAGTGTTTTGGATTTCATTCGGGCATACACTTATCTGGATGGGAATAACGATTCCAGCACAACTGCTACTGGGGCTCACAACTGCACTGCTGCTCAATCAGAATTTTCCATGGAGACCCATCGCACGTGCTCTCATCATAATTCCTTGGGCGCTACCGTCAGTCATTATCGCCTTAATGTGGGTTTGGATCTATGACAGCAACTATGGTGTTGCAAATGAGTTTTTGCTTCGCCTCGGCATTGTCCAGAAAGCTGTGCCATGGCTCGCAAATCCTGACACGGCACTAGCATCCATTATCCTCACCCTGACATGGCAGGGATTTCCTTTTTTTGCAGTCATGATTCTGGCAGGCCTGCAATCGATTCCCCATAGCCACTATGAGGCGGCTTCCATTGACGGCGCAAGTCAGTTGCGCCAATTTTGGCACATTACGCTTCCTGGAATCTCCGGGGTCGTCGTGACTGCAGTCTTGCTGAGGCTCATTTGGGTCGCCAATAGTTTTGACGTGATATTTGTGATGACGGGCGGAGGTCCCGGATATTCCACCTACACATTACCACTCTATGCTTTCATCAAGGCACGCACCAACCTAGATTTTGGCTATGGTTCAGCAATTGCAGTCTTATTTACCTTGCTGTTGATGGTATTTGTTATCTTTTATTTGCGACGAATGCGTAGGATGATTTAACAAATGGCGGTCGGCAGATCAGGATTTTGGAAACGCATACTGACAGTGGATATGCCTATGGTATTGATCCTATTGTTCGCTTTGGGCCCATATTTCTGGATGTTTGTCACATCAGTCAGTCAAGAAAGTGTTCTCTTCACCACAGGACCGTCACTGGTTAACGCAACCCTTGAAAATTACGTACGGTTGTTCGAGACCATTGGCTTTGCTGACAACTTAATTGACAGTTTTCTGGTTGCAAGTGGAACTGTTGCAGTGGGTCTGTCATTGAGCGTCACAGCGGCATACGCTTTCTCAAGATTTGATTTCAGGGCAAAGAGACTGTTGATGACTCAGTTCTTGGTTATCAACATGTTCCCCTTGGTCCTATTGATCCTGCCATTGTTTATCTTGATGCGTTGGCTCGGCCTTTTGGACACGCATCTTGCACTAATTGCCGCCAATTCTACGATCGCAATTCCGTTCTCTATCTGGATGATGGTGAGTTATATTAACGGAATTCCAAAATCATTGGATGAGGCTGCCATGACTGATGGATGCTCACGTCTTCAGGCTTTGCGAAGAGTGATTTTACCATTGTGCTTGCCCGGCATCGTGGCCACCGGAATCTACATCTTCATTACATCATGGAACGAATATCTTTATGCGCTCACTTTAGGTGGCCGTGAGGTGCGCCCGATCACGGTCGCAGTGCAGACCTTAATCGGTGAGTATGAAGTACAGTGGGGATTGCTGTCGGCTGGAGGGATTATCGGCGCAATGCCCGCCGCAGTTCTTTTTCTACTTGTTCAAAAACGGCTCATTTCCGGTTTGACCCAAGGCGCCGTCAAGGGATGACCCATTCAGATTTAGGCGCAATGCCCCTTTGCGGGCATGAAAACACTGAGTCAGTTTGTTAAACAATTGAGATGACGATCTATGTCTCCTCTGCGTGAGATTTAACATCTTGTGTCCCTGCAGATTCAGTTGGAGAACAACATTGAGTAACGGGGTTGACCGTGGATATAACTGAATTTTGTTGTGAGAGTACAGCAAGTTACGCTGGAACGGTGTTATCAAGAGAGCCGCATGCAAGTTGAGTTAGCTCTTGACATCAGAAACTGGTTAATAGCCACGCGGTCCGATTTTAAGGTCATCAAACTATCAGTCCAAGCCATCAACGGGACGATCTAGTCGAGGATTTGGCCTATGAGGAACCCAATTGGAATCATTTCAATGCAATTTACCCGGCCCTTTACCGGAAAAGATCTCCATTATTTCCAGAAGGCTGCTGACCTCGGTTTCGACTTTGTCGAATTGCTTGTCCCAGAACCAGAGGATCGCCTGAAAATAGAAGATGTGAAATCTGCGGCTGATGCAGCGGGGATATTTATTGTCTTGGCCGCACGAACAAACCTTCAGCGCTCAATTGCATCAGCGGATGCGAAGAGTCGGCAAGGTGGATTTGACTACATTATGCACTGTGTTGATCTGGCCGCAGAACTTGGCGTTCGCATTGTTGGCGGACCTCTATATGGTGAGCCTCTGGTATTTGCCGGGCGCCAGCCGATGCCACGCAATGATCATGAAATTGCTGAGTTTCGAGAGCGCACAATTTCCGCTTTTTCTCAACTCGCATCATACGCAAGGTCGGCCAATGTGGTGTTGGCAGTCGAACCCTTGAACCGCTTCGAAACCGATATCATTAGCACCACAAATCAAGCAGTGGAGATAGTCGATGCAGTCGACAATCCTGCCTTCAAGTTGATGCTCGATACTTTTCATATGAATATGGAGGACCCCTCAATTGATGGTGCGATCAAGAAAGCCGGCGGCCGGATTGCCCATTTTCAGGCGAATGAAAACCATCGTGGCTATCCAGGAACTGGTCATATTGATTGGCGCACAGTTATGCTGACTCTTGCAAAAGTCGGATATCAAGGGCCTATTTCTCTTGAGCCGTTTCGTCGTAATGACGACCGTGTTGCACTACCCATCGCTCAATGGCGCCCACCGTATGAAGATGAAGCCCCAATGCTTCGGGCAGGGCTAGAATTGATCCGTGGCGCTTTTAACGAATGTGCAGGTGCATAAATGATCAAGATGGGGTGGATTGGTTGTGGAAATCATGCGCGCAGGATGCTGCTTCCACAACTGAGCCGAAATGGTATTAGAATTGTTGCCCTCTGTGACTTGGACCAAGATGCTCTGAATCGAACAGCAGAACAGTTTGGTGTGACCGCACGTTTTACCGATCTTAATGAAATGATTGTCTTGCCCAGCTTGGACGCTATAGGAATGGCCGTTGGGCCGGACCTACACAAAGTTGCCAGCATTGCGGCGCTGAAGGCCGGAAAATCAGTATTTATTGAAAAACCCCCCGCGACTACGGCCGCTGAGGCCGCTGAGATTGAGGTGGTTTCCGCAGAAACGGGCAAGCCCGTCTTTGTAGGATTTATGAAGCGGTATTCGATCGGTAATCGAATCGCAAAAAATTTCGTCCAAAGCGGAGAGTTCGGGGATATTCTGGGAATTACGGGCGTCTATATGACTGCGCCCAGCTACTTCGAAGGTGAAAACGGCTATTCGGGATTCTACCTGCATCATTGTGTGCATTACATGGACTTGATCCCCTGGTTGATTAACGAGGATTTCGGCTTAATGTCAGTGCGCAGCGTTTCAGCCGCCCCGGGGAAGATTCTCATGCATCTCGGGTTTCAGACCGAGAGCGGAAAAGTCGGGACTGTCGTCATGGGAACTGTGCAGTCCCGCGGGACACCAATGGAGGAAGTTCGGATAATGGGTGATCACTCGAGGCTGCATATCGACAATGTCATCAATGTGTCGTTGTACCGCGATCCACCACTGAAAGCAGAACAAGCGGGTGCAATACTCGATCAAGGCTGCGACACACTAAGCTGGACCCCGAACTTTACGATTGCCGAGAACGAAGACCATAAGGGTTACGCGGCACTCTTGGCAGAAGTGGCTGCAGCACTGAGAGGAGAAAAACGCGCACCCCCAACGATTTACGATGGTGTTCAAGCAATGAAGCGCCTAGAAGTTATGGCCAAGCAGATCAAACCTGTCGCTCTTGGTTGTTGATCAATTAGATGTGATTATTGCACCTATTTGAATGTCTCATCAACAACTCAGTCGAATTGGCTTCTTGAGCGCTCCCACTTTGAAGCATCCATGTTGAATTTCAATTTCTGACCAGGAAAAATACAGCCACCAGAAATTTGCAGACTGTATTCATAGGTTATCCACAACCTGACTGAGTCATTCAGCTGTGCGGACATTTACCGAATCAGGTCTCAGTCGGCTGGCAGCGTTCGCCCCCCCCCCCACCTTGCAACGGTTCACACTTGTATGGGGGATTTCATTCCAGTTGTTTTTCGCCGATGGCATCACGCACCTGGATTCCCCA
>JAPOTI010000084.1 GCA_026709265.1 Paracoccaceae bacterium
AAAAGGCCGTTGACTGCCTCTACGAAGGTAGCTGATAACGGGGGCAAGTAGTTACGGTTTTTGAGATGACCGACAAAGAATGCGATGATCTGATTACAAAAAGACTGCGTGAGTATTTTGATAATCGCAAGCGCCTCTCATGTATTCGCAACAAGTTGGAAGAATACAAAAAAATTATTGAACAGTGCTTAGATAATCCAATGCACGAATCTTTGGATAATGCACCAAAAATTATCGCAGATGACGTTCAAGAGTTGCAAAATCTTTCTGACACTCAAAGCGATCTTCGTGCTTTTTTGACAAAGAACGGAATTTCTGAACTTCCGTGATTAACCGGCCACCCCTGCGGATTCAGCTACATAATTCCCCAAATTTGTCAGACAATTCCTTTGGCATTTCGTCAGTGGCACTTATACGCCTGCCGCCGCCATTCATGCCATGTGAATGCAAAATTCCTTCAATTCGAGCAACCCGCTCGCCAAGATCTTGTCTCAAATTCGTAACCTCCTTTCGCAGGTCACGAATTCCGGGGTTGATTGCACGAGCAAGAGCTATCGCTGTGCCAAAAATCGTTACCATAATTGCGGCAGTCGCTATTGCAATTGTTGCTGTTTGTTCGTCCACCATCACCGTGCCCCGCTATCCAAACCGTTATCCGCTTTCAGCGTTTTGTATTTCAGACGCTTGCCTTTCATCCCCTCAACAATTGCGGACATTTGGTCAATCGTGTCGATGGGACGGACATTGTGCTTGCCGGAAAACTCGGCGACATAGCGGTGCAGATGCTTCTTGCTGAACTTGTGGAACGTTCCCTTGTGTGCGCGTTTCAGGGACGCCCAGAAGCTTTCAATTCCGTTGATATGCGCCATTTCCCGCACATACTCGCCCGCGCTGTGGCAAACCACACCATGCGGCCGGTTCAGTCCTGAATATCCCAGCCCCTCATCCGTGTAAATCTGTGCGTCTGGCGTGCTGACCGTTTCGACAAAGCCTTGCAAGGTGACAGCTTTGGTATCAGGAACCACTTTGGCCACGATCTTATTGGTCTCCCGATCTTTGGCACCAGCGACAATCGCTTTGCCAACACCGCCCCGCCCTGCGTTCAATTTCTTGTCCGCGTGTTTGTTCTTTTCGAGACCGCCAACGAAAGTCTCATCAGCTTCAACCGGGCCCGAGAACAGGGGCAAACCCAACTCGTAGGTCTTGCGCAACCGATGGGCCAGATGCCATGCTGATTTCTGGGTAATATCGAGATCCCGATGCAGTTTCATGCTGGAAACTGATTTCAAGCTGGTGGTGACGAGGTAAGCGGCCATTGCCCATGTCTGATAGCCCAGCTTGCTGGATTGCATGACCGTTCCCGTCTTGACGCTGAAACGCGGCTTCTTTTCACAATCCCGGCAACGGTGAGTCATCGACTTGTGCGCGATATTGCATTGGATATTGGCCGATCCGCAATACGGACAACGCGGGCCATCCGGCCAGACAATGCCCTCAATCCATTTGCGGGCGGTTTCGTCATCAGGAAACATCTTCAACAATTTGGGAAGGCTGATACCTTTGCGATAGGATTTTCCGGGAGCCGCTTGTGCCATAACGATTGTCCTTGTCTGAACTGATTCGTTATTTATGGCACTTTGCTGTAAAAGTCAAGAGAAGTTTGGCACTTTCGTATATAATTCCCATTTATTGACTTGGAATGATCAACGAATCCCGTTTCATGTTGACGGCGCGGGCGTGATGCAGAGGTGATCGGGTGCCGACACGTGGCGCAGGGACTGACATCACAGTTGCATGCAGGGTGGTGAGCCGTTATGTCCGATGTCGGGCCGCCTTAGCTCAGTCGGTTAGAGCGCCAGATTGTGGATCTGGAGGTCCCCCGTTCGAGCCGGGGAGGCGGTACCAGGATCCAGGGAGCAGATCGGTCTCTCATATGTCTCCGAATCAGGAATCGAGACAAAAGAGGGGGCGGTTGTTGCTGTGGTTGGAACTGTGCGATGAGTTCACCCGGGTTCGCTTGCAGGGCTTGTCGCGGATTCCCTCCAGGGTTTCTGGCTGTATTGAGCAGAGAACTGATGTCCTTGCCATCACCCACAAACTGCAGTTGATATGCGCGTGCTCCATTCCGCTCCGCGGCTTCTGTCGTCGGCCCGTCAAAATTTTTCGCTCAACCACAGACAAATGTACCCGGAGATCCCCATCATTGAATTCTACGACCCGGACGATCGGGACAGTTTCAGTCTTGTCATCAATCCGCGGTCTGCAGATTCTCATGGACCAGTATTGACAATGCCTCGGCCAACAGTTTCCCCTGTGCCCGCGATGTCACGCCACCAATGCCAACTCTTCGACCGAATCTCCACCACATGCCCGGGCGCCAAGCAGCCGACATGGGTTCCTTGAGAAAGATCACGAATCCATTCGACGGTTTGAAGGCGAATATGCCGAGTTCCACCTGATGAACATTCGCAACCGCGACCACGAGAACACCTTTTGAGTCGTAGAGACCGGATTTCGTGAGTTGCAACGCACCGGAAGTGGCAACAATCATGCGCAGAACAAAAAATAACGACATCAAGGCACCGCCACCGAGCAGGGTGGTCGTCATTGGCGGTGCAGGATGGGCGATCGCGAGGTAGGCCAGCAGGATCGCAAGTATGGCGATACCGGCAACTGCGAAGCCACGTCGGATCGGGGATGGCGTGAGCGTAAACACAATTTTTTCCGATCTGCGTGGAATGGTGGTGTTCATGTCGTGAGGCGGTTTCCAAACAGGGCGATATCAGCGCGAGTCAACGCGTAACGCGCTCACAAATGCCCGTTGTGGAATCTCAACTCGCCCGAATTGACGCATCTTGCGTTTACCTTCTTTCTGCCGTTCCAGCAGCTTTCGCTTGCGCGTGACATCGCCACCATAACATTTGGCGGTGACATCCTTGCGCAGTGCAGCAATGGTTTCTCGGGCAACGACACGGCCTCCAATTGCTGCCTGGATCGGGATCTTGAAGAGATGACGAGGTATCAGCTCCTTGAGTTTTTCACACATCGCACGACCACGTTTCTCGGCATTGCTTCGATGGACCATCAGCGAAAGGGCATCGACGGGTTCACCATTGACAAGGATTTGCAGCTTGACCAGTTGATCAGTCTGATAACCCGTGATCACGTAATCAAACGAGGCATAACCACGCGACACTGACTTAAGACGATCATAGAAGTCAAAAACCACTTCGTTCAACGGCAGATTGTAGACTGTCATGGCCCGTGAACCGGTAATTGAAAGCTCTTTCTGCGTACCTCTCCGGTCGTGGCAGAGCTTCAGGATGCCGCCCAGATATTCCTCCGGGCAGAGGATCGTTGCATCAATTCGGGGTTCTTCAATCGCTTCAACCAGTTCCCCTTCCGGGAGGTCAGCAGGATTGTAGATTTCAACGATCTCGCCATCGCGCCGATGGACACGATAGACGACGGACGGAGCTGTCGTGATCAAATCAAGGCCGTATTCTCTCTCGAGCCGTTCGCGAACAACTTCCATATGGAGGAGTCCGAGGAAGCCGCAGCGAAAACCAAAGCCCAAAGCTGTCGAAGATTCAGGCTCACTGCTGAAAGAAGCGTCATTCAATGCCACTTTTTCGATGGCATCCCTGAGATTCTCAAACTCGGAATTGTCAGAAGGAAAAAGCCCACAAAACACGACGGGTCGGCTGGGTTCGAGACCCGCAACAGGCACCGTACATCCACCGCGTTCATGTGTGACCGTGTCGCCAACGCGGGTGTCAGAGACACGTTTTATGGATGCCGTCAGAAACCCGATCTCCCCCGCGGCAAGCTTGCCGGTTTCCTGCATGTCCGGACAAAAAAACCCAACCCTGTCGACCGCATAGACAGCGCCTGTTGACATCATGCGGATACGGTCTCCACGGCGCAATTCTCCGTCAAGGACACGTACCAGGACAATCACTCCAAGAAATGCATCGTACCAACTGTCGACGAGCATGGCTTTGAGAGGTTCCTGCAGATTTCCCTGCGGTGGCGGAAGTCCATTGACAATCTCTTCCAACAATTCAGGAACCCCATCTCCCGATTTGGCTGAGACCAGAAGGGCATCCGTGGTATCAATTCCGATGACATCTTCAATTTGTTTTCTCACAGCTTCGCAATCGGCTGCCGGGAGATCAATCTTGTTGAGTACCGGAATAATTTCATGATTCGCTTCAAGTGCCTGATAGACATTTGCAAGCGTTTGTGCCTCAACACCTTGCGACGCATCGACCACCAGCAGGGATCCTTCCACAGCATGCATAGATCGCGAGACTTCATAGGCAAAATCCACATGACCCGGCGTGTCAATCAGGTTCAGAATATAATCATTGCCGTCTTTTCCATGATACTTGATCCGCACGGTATTGGCCTTGATCGTGATCCCCCTCTCACGCTCAATATCCATCGAATCGAGTAACTGTTCCTTCATATCCCGTGCCTTGACGGTGTCGGTCATCTGCATGAGGCGGTCGGCCAGTGTGCTTTTTCCATGATCGATATGTGCGACGATAGAAAAATTGCGGATATGCGAGAGCCGGCTCATGAGGCCATGCGCTTGGTCTGACAGCTAGAGGATTGGGATGGTGAGGTGCTGCTGTTGCAGGGCCTCGGAACAGGCCATGTGCCGCGCCCGGTTTGCAGCCCGTGTGTCATTTCCGGAGAAATCGGATTGGCGCATTGAGCGTCATCGGGCCAGATGTCTCGAATGTCAGTTCGATATCGATAGTGTCAGTGCCCGCAGGGAGATTGAGACCCATCAACATTCCGTGGCGCCCGCCAGGTTCAAGCCGCATTGTGCTTTCGGGAGGAATTTCCAATCCACTCTTGATTGGAATCATCGATACGACACCCTGATCATTTTCACGTGTTTCATGCAATTCGCTCATCATGGCGAGGGTGCTGTCAATGGCGATCAGGCGTTCCTCCCCGGGGCATGGATTATCAATCTGCAAGTAGAATGCCGCAGATTTTGCGGCAGGATAGGCCAGTTGTAGGACCGGTTCAGTCAAAACGATCTCACAAGCGGTAGCACTGCCAGTGATGATCGAGATCCCAAGACAAGTCACCAGAGATGTCTGGCGAGCAGCAGTGATCACAATGCTCCCTGCAAGTTTCACTCGCGGGGCATGACACTTAACCGTGGACCGCCGACTGCGCGTCCCGACGCGCGATCATGATGTCCTTCTTGATCTTAAGCGCTTTGGGCGACAGTTTCGCGTCATCAGCTTTGTCAAGAAAAGCATCAAGGCCACCACGATGGTCGACATTCCGCAATGCATAGGCACTCACGCGCAGACGAAAGGAACGCCCCAGCGTTTCAGATTGCAATGTGGCACGGTTCAAATTGGGCAGATAGCGACGTTTCGTCTTGTTGTGGGCATGGCTGACATTGTTTCCAGTCAGGCCGCTTTTTCCTGTAAGTTCGCATTTGCGTGACATAACGCAGATTCCTGAATCGGTGGGGGCTGAAGATAACAGTCTGGAAGATTCTCACTCTGTTGGCGGGTTCATTAAGTGGCACAACTCGTGTCGTCAAGTCTGTACCTGATCAAGTACATATACTCCTTGCCGCTCGGACTCTCATGACGGCGAAGGGTTTCTCCGTCTTTCCCGACATGCTGCCTGTCAGATCCGGCTCTGCCGAACCTGTCGCCCACCCCGGCGAACCCGCCGACATGACGGTGGCCAAGGCCCACGAGCGGGCACGGGGCCTGTTGGCCTCTCTCCGGTCGGGACAACCCGATGGGGAGGCACTGTTCGAGACCGTGGCGGAAGAGGTATTCCGCCGTCATGATCGGCAGTGGAAGCCGAGTACGCTCTTGAGGAATCAGAACTATCTCAACAAACATATCCTGCCCGGTTCGCGGGACAGAGGATTGCCGACATCACGTCGCAGGACGTGCGGGACTGGTTTGCGTCCTTGCACGCGACGCCGGTGTCGGCGGACCGGTCCATGCCGGTTCTGTCGGTCATCATGACGGTGGCCGAGGTGGAGGGCTTGCGCCCGGAAGGGTCCAATCCGTGCAAGGGGATCAAGAGATACAGGCGGCAGAACCGCGACCGCTTCCTGTCCGATGTCGAGTTTGGTCGCCTTAGCCACGCGCCGTGCGAGGCGGCTCCCTCAGCAGTGGTATCACGTATTCGACTGCTTGCATTAGGGGCTTATAAAGATGAATTGACATACCGCATTATGTTGCGCCAGTCTTTCAATAAAAACGCATCATGTTGTATTCTGTCAAATGGTCTTTATAAGCCCCTTGCATTAACAGGGTGCCAGTCCAGCGAGATCAGAACCCTTCACTGGGTGGACTATCGCGACGGCCATCTCTTTCTGCGCGACGGTAAGACGGGTCCGCGAACGGTTTGGATGTCAGGCGCAGCACGGGCGGTGCTCGACACTCTTCCCCGTACCTCGCCCTGGGTGTTTCCCGGACGCAAAGGACCAGTGTCAGAAACGATGCTCGCCCACACATGGGCCAATATCCGCAGGGAAGTCAATTTGAAGGACGTGCGCCTGCACGATATTCGGCATTCCTATGCGAATGTCGCCACTACAAGCGGTGAAGACGTCAACTCTCGCGCTCGCACTCAGAAGTGAGAGGTTTTCAGTCGAGCAGCACGACGGGTTTCTGCTGCTGGGGGCTGGTGATGAATCCCCCGATCTTCAATTGGTACTGGCGAAAATTCTATCCGGCGAAGCTGTCGACTTGTTTGCGGGCGCAGGAAATCTGATGTCGAAAAAGTTCCATCAAATACCTTTCGCACCCCTTCTGGAGTTGGACGCGTGTTCTTCTAAGCTCGTGCCTGATCTTCTTCCAAGGGTGGTTGATCACATCATGCGGGCATAACCACTGATGTGCAGCATGGTCGCGTGTGGCGCGTCAATCAACCTGAGAATTTGCGACAAACAGGGTGAGAATCCTGGGGCAACGGTTCTATAAGATCAAGCCTTTTCTGACTCTGAACTAAACCACCATAGGCTGCGGTGCCGGACGCAAGAGCAGCACTCCGCTGCGCGTGCGGAGTCAACTCAAACTGTCCCGTCAGCACTGACGTCAGACAGGGGCCGGGTCCTCACAAAACCGTTGATATCGGCGATGTCCTGGTCAAGACCTCGTCCCAACTTGATCTCACGCGCGATGCTCTCATCACGAATGGGATGATCTACAGCCCGAAGTACGGATATGTCGCGTTTACGGTTCCCCTTTTCGATGAGTTCATGAGGCGGGTCGAGCCATGGCAACCTCGCTAAGCGGGTTATACGGCAACCCCCATTCAAACCGCCTGACAGGCATTGCAGCGACCCATGCTGTGACTGACCGAAAAACCTAATTCGCTATTGAATTGACCAGTGCGATTAGTGGCCCGAACTCAAATCCATCTGCCGCTCGCAAAGCTGCAATGTAGTGCGCGCGATGTTCGCTATCGGGGGTGAGTGGACCGCCGCCTGACCATTCGAGGTAGATATCCGGATCAAGCGTGGTCAGGTAGGCATCCGCCATGATCCGTGCCCAACGTCCATTGCCGTTCGCAAAGGGGTGGGCCCAGACCAGCTTGTGGTGGAAACGTGCGGTGGCTTCCAGCGGATCGTAGGTGCCGTTCTCGCGCCAGTAGCGGGCATCATCTAGGCACGTTCGCATCTCGGTCGAGATTTGCCAGACCGGCACACCGATGTTCTTCTCGGTCAGGCGATAGACGCCCGCCCAATCCCAGATTTGGCCGAACAAGCGCTTATGGACCACGCGGGCGGTATCGTCCGTCAGGATGTCAAAGGACTTGGGCCGTCGATCCAGCCAAGTCAGGCCCTCAATGATGTTTTCGCCCTCCAGCTCGTTCAGCTCGCCGCGCGTGGTGATGTGCTTGGCCTTGAGACCAAGCAGCTCGTCGGGCGCAAGAGGGGTCGCGCCGGTGGGTTCGTGTAGTTCCAGGGTCACTTCCAAAAGTCCTTGGGTCTTTTACGTACCAACTCGCTGGCCAATTCCTCGATCATCTCTTCTTGGCTGCGCAGGCCTTCGGTCTGCTCTTCCAAGGCCATATGCGCGCGGGTGCGCTGGATGATACGTTTGGCTTTCTTGCGGGCCTGCGTCATGACGATCTCCTCCACCGGCCCCGCGCGCGGGATGATGGCGTAAACGAGCTTGCCGCCCATGGCCTCGGCCATCTTGTCGAGCTGGTTCAAGGAGATTGTCCCGGCCTGCTCGTTCTGGATCGAGCTATAGACGCTGTTCCTAGACACGCCCAGCCGCCCGGCAAGCGCGGGCGCGCTCATGCCTATGGTTTCCTGGAGCGTTGCGATCCAGCCGCCAACGGGCTTTGTTAGGGCCTGAGCCACTTGGGCGGCCTGATTGATCTTGCCTTCAGCTTGCCGCTGTTTTACGCGTGAGACGGACATTTGCCAACCTGTAAATTTGCTTGCTTCATATTTTGTATTACTAAGATATGTCAATTATGCAGATTTTGCAATACAATTACATGGCAATATCGGTGAATTCGCCACACTAATGCGTCCCACCAAAAACCTGAATCGCGGGGATTCCCTTGAGGTGTGATTTGTGATTCATCCTGTTTGGAAGGATAGATCGTGTCAGCACCATTGCCAGACGCGCTACGTGGTCGAGTAGCCCGAGGGAGTTTCACCCTCAGGCCCTCACAGAGCCGTACGTGAATCTCTCGATTCCTACGGCTCTTCTTGTTCACCCCCCCCCCCGGCTATCAACTTTACAGACTTGACTCTCGTTTGATTGTGTGCGAATCATGGATGCAT
>JAPOTI010000130.1 GCA_026709265.1 Paracoccaceae bacterium
AAAAGGCCGTTGACTGCCTCTACGAAGGTAGCTGATAACGGGGGCAAGTAGTTACTTATGGAGATTAGTAACTGGGATCTGCGGTTGATTCGAGAATACCGCAAAGTGTGGGGCCATTCAGGCGGCCATTCGGGTTTCTGCGTGGGTTGCCAGACCGGGATACCAGTGCGCGAATGTGTCACGCAGGGTGCCATCGAGAGTTCGCGTCCGGGTCTGAAGCATGAGATGCGCACCATGAGGTGCTCAATTTTGCTGTCAATGGGCCAACACACACACCATCGGCACAAAACGACAAAAATCAGCGCCGTAGAACGCACAGCAACACAATGACACATCCTGTGGGACTTTACATACCGACGTTGGGATAGACCCGACTCTTGTCGATACCGGATCGCGGCTGATTGCAGCCGCCAGTTCTGTCATCAGGTGGGTATCTGTGTCTACAGTTCGGCCTTTATGGTCTTGCTCATCTCAATCTCCTGTTGAATTGCCTTGCCGTCACCCAGTTTTCGGGCATCACCCGTTATTTTCGACGACAATCATTTGCCGATTGGACGGGTTAGCGATACGATGGAATCGGTTATCGAAAGCACGCCATGCTGCACAAGCACATTGAATTTCCGTCGTTTTATATCACCAAACCCGAACCCTGCTCGTATCTGGAAGGGCGGCAGGAGCGTCGGATTTATACCTTGTCCACAGGCGGCGATACCGAGACTCTCTATAATGCGCTCGCCAAGCACGGGTTTCGTCGTTCGCAGTTTTCCCTCTACAAACCGGCCTGTGATAATTGTCAGGCGTGTTTATCTGTTCGCATCCGGGTCAAGGACTTCGTGCTCAGCTCCAGCATGAAACGTGTTTTTCGACAAAACAAGCACTTACAACGAGAACTGATGGCACCGGTTGCCGACATGACACAGTATGAACTATTTCAACAATATGTGACCACGCGGCATGTCGATGGCGGCATGGCGGATATGTCCGCGTATGATTATCAGGAAATGGTCGAGGATACGTCCGTCCAGACATGTATGATCATGTATTTTGACAGGTCCAAACCAGAGCATTCGACGCTCGTGGCTGTTTGCATCACTGACATTCTCAACGATGGTTTGTCGATGTTATATTCTTTCTTTGACCCCAGATACCACAGAAACTCACTGGGCACCTATATGGTTCTGGATCATGTCAGGATTGCTCGTTCCTCGCTGGCGCAACCGTCTCCCGGTCAGTCACCCTGTAATCGCAAGAAGTATGTCTATCTCGGCTACTGGATTCCAGGCAGTCAGAAGATGGATTACAAGTCCCGCTTCAGACCACTTGAGGTTTTGCGGGACGGTGATTGGGTCGAGTTGTGCAACAGTGAAGATTATACGCCGGATTTTTTTCCGGATTTGTGAGAGGACCAATAATATCATGGTGCCAGATCATGGTGATTTCCGCATGGGGCACAATCCCGCCATATCGATCAGTTCCAGTCTGCCGGTTGACCTGACCGCGCGTGCCGCATTGGTGATTGCAAACGTTACGGGCCCAACAGGCTCGGAACCAATGTGACGATCTCGGGAACCAGCCACAACAATCCAAGCCCCAACATCTGCACCAGAACAAAGGGTGCAGCTCCACGATAGATTTGCCCTGTTGTGACTTCCGGTGGGGCAACTCCGCGCAAATAGAAGAGCGCGAAGCCAAATGGCGGTGTGAGAAATGACGTCTGGAGATTGACGGCAATCATGATCGTGACCCATGCGGGATCGAGTGTCCCACCATAGATCACCGGCCCCACGATCGGCACCACAATGTAAATTATTTCCAGAAAATCGAGAACAAAACCAAGAACAAACAGAATGACCATCACAACGAGAAAAACGACCAATTCCTGGTCAAAGCTGCGCAAATATTGCTGAATAAAATCTTCACCACCGTAGGAAATGACAACAAGGTTGAGGAATTGTGAACCGATCAGAATGGTAAAGACCATTGATGTCACTTTTGCTGTCTCGCGCACAACCGGAGTCAGGATGCGATTCTTGAGCAGGGTCCAGATTGAGTAAAACAACCCGATCATCGCTGCAGAATAGGATGCCTGGGCAATGAAAAAGGCAATCCAGTCGGCAGGGCCAATTGAATCCAATGACACCCGCATGTCAAAATTGATTCCGGCCAAAATCATGATCACCACCGAAAAACTGGCAACAATGATCACCTTGCCACTGCGATTTTGATCCTTGAGTGCACGATAACCGGCAAGCATAATGGCACCGGCAGCACCCAGAGCCGCTGCGGGCGTGGGATTTGTGATTCCGCCGAGAATCGATCCGAGTACCGCGACGATCAACACCAATGGTGGGAAGACAACACGAATCAACTCGTTTTTCGATAAGGTGATTGTGGCATGCCAGCATCCATAGATCGTCGCTGCCAGTGGGATGGCCAGGATGACCGTCATCAGGCCCGGAGACGTCAAGGGTGAGATGACGGCCAGGTCAGCAACGAGTGCAAGGACAGCACCGGCTGCACCGATCACCAGCGGTCTTTGACGAGCCGATGGTGACGCCCCCCGGGCCGCGGCCAGAACCAGAGTCAACAACAGAAAACCCGTCACCACACCCGACGATAGAGGGGGAGCGTTTGCCAGTTTCTTGGCCCGGTCTGCCACCAGTTCTTCTTCGCTCAACTCATGTCGTTCAACCGTCCCTCCCCGACTGTCAATCTCCTGTTGTCGGGCAACCGCACGATCCCATTTTTCTTGACCGTGAAGTTCAATCATCGAACGCTGGCAGGCTTCCGGGACATTGGTGCGCAATTGAGCGGTCTCGCCAATTTTCGAATAGCGATCAAGAACAATCGCACGACTGCCCACCAACCCGCTGGCCGAAGCAATGATGACAATCACAACCAGACTGACGGGAACAACGAAAAACCACATCAGTCGATGACGCCTGGAAACCACTTCACCACCACCTGCAATGGCGGGCACCGGAGGTGCCTTGGTGGGATTGATCACCGCATAACCAAAGGCGAGCAAGGCATAGAGCAAGGCCAGCATAAGGCCTGGGAGGACAGCTGCCTGAAATAACGTTCCCACCGACACCACAGCGGCCTTTCCAAGATAGGTCAAGGCATCCGTACATCCGGCAGCAATGGCCCGTGTCTCCTGCGCTGTCGAATAAATATCAGCCGCCAGCGTACCCAGGAGAACGATCACGATCGAAGGCGGGATAATCTGACCCAATGTGCCTGAGGCGGCAATCACGCCGGTTGCCAATTCCGGTGAATATTTGTTGCGTAACATCGTCGGCAGCGAGAGCAATCCCATGGTGACGACCGTTGCACCAACAATGCCGGTTGACGCGGCAAGAAAAGCACCGACAACCACAACCGACACAGCCAAACCACCAGGAAGCGGGCCAAAAATCCGTGCCATCGTGGTGAGAAGATCGTTGGCAATTCGTGACCTCTCGAGCGTGATACCCATCAACACAAACATGAGAACCGCCAGCAAGGTCTCGATCGATTGTCCGGCGAGGACCCGCTCATTGATCCGATTGACGATAAAGGAAATACGGCGGTTGAGCGCCTCTTCCCACCCACCGGGAAAAACGGGCTGGTCGACTGTTGGCAAATCCGGGTATCGAAAGAGTGAGATGTCAATACGGGATACACCCTCTGCCAGCAGTGCAGCATATTCGGCACTCGAGGTATCGACGGCTGCATGAATCAGCAAACCCTGGCTATCGAGCGCAGCGACAATTCCAAAAGCGATGATTGCCGATCCGCCAATTGCAAAAGCAACCGGAAAACCGGAGAGAATGGCAGCAAACAAACATAAGAAAGTGATGATGAGGCAGATGAGAATTCCATCAATTCCAAACATTGCACATCACTTTCGAAAGAGATCAGTCATCGAGTCACGACGCGGCGTCTGATGGGTCATTTGGCAGCAGCCTGCGTGGTGGTGTCATAACCTGTGTCGCAATCGGCGTGACGACCGACAGAGTCCGGCCCCTCACGAAACTCAAGAATTGATCGGAAAAAGAACGCGATAGCCTGCAAAATTATCAAACTGGTGAAGATAACCAGAAGGACCTTGAACAGGAAATAGGCATCAAACCCATTGGGAGAAAATCCGATCGTTTCGACATTCCAACGCACCGCGCGTGACTTGGCCAGGAGGCGCTCCAGACTGTCAGAAGCTGAAGGTTTCGGAACAATCAGATGGCGCCACATGAAAAACCATGCATAGAGCCACAACAGGAGCATGGCGGGCAACATGAAGAGTAATGCGCCTGCCATATCTATGCAGCGTTTTGCTCTGTGGGAGATCGCGGAATACACAAGATCCACGCGGACATGACCGCCTTGGATAAAGGTGTAGCTGCAGCAGAGACAGACAATCATCGCATTATACAGTTTGAGTTCTTCACCAAACCAACTGAGATCACGGGAAAAAACATATCCAAAAGGTCCCACGGAAATTTCCGCGACCCGAAAAATCCGCTGCAGGGCGATGATGACCACCTGTTGCACCACCATAATGAGTCCGGCCCATGCCGCCGTACGACCGATCCAGTTGCCGATTGCCTCAAAAGTCCTGACGGCTCCCCACATCACAGAACGCCGCCACAGACCGCAACCGGTGAGGATGATCAAGAACAGAAGGAAGACATAGAGAAGTTCACTTGAGGCACCATAATAGACAAAGCGCATCAAGGACTGATTGTCGGACCAATCCAGCCAAAGGCCAGGATGAACGAGGGCATATCCGACATGATAGGCCGCGAGGGCAAGTTTCAGGAAAACGCTGGCGATCAGCTCAATCATGGAGCTTTCTGGACTGGATCGGGAGCGTGACGTCCATTCGAGTCAATTGGGCGACTTCCCCGCCTCTGACGGGAAAGCCGCACGGTATCATACCGATCAAAATAGAGCGACGCGGTCGCGTTGCCGGGTGAATTCACCGCTGGATGTATCAAGCCATGACGCTGATGTCTTGAGCCCCGCAAAATAACTGTCATAAATTGTCTTGTAGAGCGGGTCATCAAGATTTTCATCCAGGACCTTTTTCGACGCAGTACCAAAAGCATCCCAGACCGGATCAGGGAAGACATTGACTTCGACACCCGTCGCGATCAGCCGCTGCAGTGCGGCGGAGTTATTCGCCAGGAACAATGTCAGCGTCCATTCATGGGCATGCGCGGCAGTCGACTCAATAATGCCTTG
The DNA here is from genome assembly GCA_026709265.1 of Paracoccaceae bacterium. Taxonomy (GTDB): domain Bacteria; phylum Pseudomonadota; class Alphaproteobacteria; order Rhodobacterales; family Rhodobacteraceae; genus JAPOXR01. Next base: position 5,224 of record JAPOTI010000130.1, read on the forward strand.
TTGTCCCGGTGTCAGTGAATCGAATACGTCACGATTGGTGGCCAAAGTGAGTCCCGGCCCGGCTTCATGGAATCCTGAAGTGTAGTAGATTTTGGTGATTTCCTGGAAACCAGCTTTTTCATCTGACCAGGGACCGATCCATTCGGTGCCATCAATAGCGCCGCTCGCCAGCGCCTGATAGACTTCCGCGCCGGGGAGATTTTGTACCGAGACATTGAGTTCACCGAGCGCCTTTCCACCGAGTCCCGGCATCCGGAATTTGAGACCATCCAGATCTTCCGGAGTCTCAATCCGCTTTTTGAACCAGCCACCGCTCTGGGCACCGGTATTCCCTGCGATGAAGGACTTCAGGCCAAAAATCTGCCCGAGTTCGTCATGCAGATCATGTCCGCCCTGCTGATAATACCAGATCCGAAGTTCATCGGCTGTCATGCCGAAAGGCACGCTGGAATAAAAGGCGTAACCGGGATGCTGCCCGAGGAAATAATAATCAGCAGCGTGATACATATCGGCCTGTCCGGAGGTCACCGCATCGAAGACCTCAAACGGACCGACAAGTTCTCCACCGGCTTTCAGTTCGACGGTCAACTGGCCATCGGTCAGAGCCGTAATCCGGTCAGCACAAAACTGGGCACTGTCATGCACACCTGCAAGGCTGCGCCCCCAACTTGTCACCATGGTGAGGGTTCGCTTGCCCTGCGCGATCGCTGGCGCGGCGAGCCCTGCAGCAGCCGTTCCACCGACGGCTGCTGTGGTCAGGAATGATCTTCTGTCCATCCACTTTTTCCCCATTGTTGTTATCGAGAGATGTGAATGTCTGCCATTATTTTTTGTCAAGGTCAAATCGAAGACCATCGCGTGAGTATGGCAATGTTTGCGGAGTTTGCGGAGACAATTGTATCAATTTCAATGATGAAGAGACCTACAGACGATCCCGCCTGTTGCCCATTGGCGCGGCTCTACTCGTCTCCCGGTACACCGAATGACGGGGCTGAATGCGGGTTGCAGGCGCGCTGGATATAGTCATCAATCTGTGGTCGGTAGACTTCCCAGCTCGCACGCAATGCAGTGATGGGGCAGTTCTCATCCCAATCGCAACGCAGATCCACGATGGGCCATGGCAAGTCACCGACGATCTGCATCCCCGCCGAATGCAGGTCGCCGGCTTCTCCACCAGCATCAAGGCCAGCCTGCAACGCTAAAATCAAACGATCACCAAGATGGCCACGCGACCCACAGAATTGATCAACCATATGTTGTGGAATATCAGAATTTGCCAATAGATTACCGGCACTGGCTGCATTATCGGTTTGCACCTCGCCACAGATTCCCAAACTGTACGAACCGGAAAAAATCGCTGTTCGCCCAGCGGAATCAACGCAGACAATTTGCCGATATTCAATAAACTCGGCCTCGTGGACAACCTGTTTGACAGCCGTCCGGGCGGGTTGCTCCTTTGCCATCAGATCAAGTGTTTTCGGACCGAGAAGCGGATCTGTGATATTTTGTGATGATACGGCGCCGATTTGAGCGCGGGTATGTACGCAACGGGCAGCGACTGCCGGAGAGGAGGATGAAATCGCAATGCCAAGCATTTTGGTATCAGCACATCGCGCAACAATTGAGAATGTCATGATATCACTCCGGAATGACCGCAATGGCATCAATTTCTACGAGCCATTCGGGGCGCGCCAAGGCCTGAACAACAAGGCCGGTCGAGACGGGATGGACGTCCCGGATATAGTTGCCGATCGTTTGATAGACTGCCTCACGATGACGAATATCGGTGATATAGACAACAATCTTGACCAAATGCTCCATCTCGCCACCGGCTTCCGCGATCAATTGTGCAATATTTTGCATCACCTTGTGGGTTTGATCAACAGGATCATGGCTTCGAATATTTATCGCATCGTCAAGATCCTGCGGACATTGCCCGCGCATCCAGACGATGCGCCCACGAGATGTCACAACGGCTTGACAAAAGTCATTATCGAGATTTTGCTCCGGATAAGTTTCCCGACTGTTGAATTTACGAAGGCGGGTATGCACCATCATTTGACCCCTTGTCTGTGCGATCTTGCTGTTGTGAGCGGTGAAGATTGTTGCGATGAAGATGCGTCATATAGTTTCGACGAGTTGCAATATGATCGGCAATATATTTGGCATCATGCCAGACACCCCATATGAATGACGACCCGCGACGGGTCAGAAATGGTAAACCCAGAAAGTACAACCCATCAATGGTCAATGAAACACCGCGTTGATGCTGCGGTCTGCCCACAGCATCAAACGCATTCAGTTCCAGCCAACTCAAGTCAAGTTCATAGCCTGTCGCCCAGACAATGGTCGAGATTTCATTCTGTTCCAAGTCAAGTGTGAGGAGCGGATGTGCAAGACAATCCGGATCAGGGCCAATCGTCCATGCTGACGGATCCATTGGAAGGTCAAGCCCACGCGCGGCTATGTAGGCGTCGGCCTCACGGAGCAAAGCGAGGTAGTTTTGATCCCCCTTGTGAATATTCTCCTTGAGGTCAGGTGCGAAGTGAAGCACACCATCCACCCAACCTGTTGCACGCCCAAGCAGGTGCATTCCCGCAGTTGACAAGCGGCGAAAGTCGATGGTTCGGCCACCCGCGGCACCACTCACGGCAATTGTGATATGTTTCGCGCCAGGTGTTGACGCCGGTGCATCCCATTTTCCCAACATCCCCAACCACCACACAAAATCCTGACCGCGATAGCGGCGCGGCGGGCGATCGTGGGGTCCCACAGAAAGGTAGACATCTCGGCCAGAATCAAGAAGTTCCTCAGCGATCTGGGTGCCTGACGATCCGGCACCGACAACCAGCACAGAACCTGCGGGCAGCTGGGCGGGATTTCGGTAGGCGCTTGAATGAATTTGCCTGACACCTGCGTTGTCCGGTACCAATGGTGGAAAGACAGGGAGTTGGAATGGCCCCGTGGCGACCACGATATTGTTGGCCGTCAGTTGCCCCTCGGAGGTCTCGACATGAAACTGATGTCTCCATGACGCCTCTGAGATTCGAGTGACTTCAACACCACAATTTATGGGTGCAGAAATCTTTTCAGCGTAATCAACGAAATATTGTGCGATTTCCTCTTTGCCTGGAAACTGGTCGGGTCCGGACTCGGTAAACTCGAGATTGGGAAGATGCAAAATTCTGCAATTCTCGGAGTTGTACGGGACTCTCCTGCCCTTACGTCGAGTTGCCAATATTTGAGGTGACAACCGGGTGATTGACGGAAACCAATCCTTGTTCGCGTCGCTTCCCGAACCGTCCCGACGACCATTTGTCGTTGGTAACTGCTCACCCCCATGATTCCGTCCTGATGCCGGGCCGCCCGCAGGCGCGGG
>JAPOTI010000020.1 GCA_026709265.1 Paracoccaceae bacterium
TGGGCCTCCGGGGCCCAAAAGGGGGAGTGGAATCGGAAGGAATCGGCCGCGCGAAAGGGGGATTGACCCGCCAGGTCGTGGCCCTCACCGATGCTGTCGGACATCGGATCCGGTTTGGGGTTCTGCCGGGTCAGACCCATGATCTCAAGGCTGGACCTGAACTCCGGGACGATCTCACCTGTGAGATGTTGATGGGCGACAAGGCCTTTGACGCGGATGGGGTGCTGGAGACAGTGGCGGAACGCGGAGCCACGGCGGTGATCCCGCCGAAGTCAAACCAAAGCACGCCACGCGACTTTGACCGCGACGCCGATCAGGAACGGCATCGGATTGAGACTGTCTTCGCGACAATCAAGGAGGCCCACAGTCTCGCCACGCGTTCCGACAAAACCCTTGCAAGCTTCGCAGCCGGGATTCACCTGATGGCCGGCGTGGTGGCCGCACGATCATTGTCAACGGGGCTTAGAGGCTTTCCAACTGCATTGGCGCATGCGAGGTCGGACCGGGTGCGTGACACAAAAAGATCAAGCTTGAACAGGCCAGTAGCCTTCATAACTTTCATGGCCATCGAATAAAATGAACAGAATGTCGTGAATTTCCCGTACCCACCTCGAAGAAGATTGTCCGCATCACACCTACCGTGCTATAGTGCGGAAAACTGAGGCAAGATAATGGCGCAGAAATCCGAAATCGAGTGGACGGATGCGACCTGGAATCCTGTCACCGGATGCACCAAGGTCGGCGCCGGATGCGACAACTGCTATGCGGAACGCTTTGCGGAACGCTGGCGTGGCGTCATCGGCCACCCCTACGAGCAGGGCTTTGACCTAAGACTCTGGCCTTCGCGGCTCGAGCAGCCCGTTCGGTGGCGCAAGCCGCGCATGATCTTCGTCAACTCGATGAGCGACCTGTTTCACAAGAAAGTTGACCGCTCCTTCATTGACCATGTTTTTGACGTTATGGAACGAGCTGACTGGCACGTCTTTCAGGTGCTGACGAAGCGCAGCTCTCTGATGCGGGACTTTGTCCGGGCACGGTATGAAGGCGGGCCGGTACCGCGACATATCTGGCTTGGTGTGTCAGTCGAGGATTCGGCTCACGTCAATCGAATCTCACACCTGAAGGCGATCAACTCAGAGGCCCGCTTCATCTCGTTCGAACCTCTTCTAGGTCTGATCCCGGAGTTGGACCTGCGTGGTGTTGCCTGGGCGATCGTCGGAGGCGAGAGCGGTCCAGGAGCCCGTACCATGCAGCCCGATTGGGCACGCAAACTCCGCGATATCTGTCAACGCGACAATGTTGAGTTCTTCTTCAAGCAGTGGGGCGGGCCACGACCAAAATCCAATGGGCGGCTACTTGACGATATGGAATGGAACGGGTTTCCCAAGCACGCTGTGCCGAAGAGCATTCTTGATTCACTGGTCACCTGAAGATCCTGTGACACTGGAGACCAAAGTGAAGAAGCCGCATGCCGAAGACCTCGTTGGCCCATGGGCGGAGCAAAAGCTCGATGCCTTGGAAAACTATCTGGCTGCCTACCATAAGGTAATGAAGTATCAGAAATTCAAACTGATCTATATTGACGCATTCGCGGGAGCGGGGTGGTCAAAGATTCGTACTTCGGAACAGCAGGAAGCCGAACTTGGTTTCCCGTTGGATTCCGATCAGGAAACCGCGCAGGAAAAGTTCATCGCAGGCTCACCCGTGCGTGCCCTGACGACTGGTAATGGATTTGATCAATACTATTTCTTCGATGCGGACAAGCGTCGAACGGCTCGGCTTCGTCAGCTCAAGCAAGAACACTTGGACAAGGAAGTGTATGTCAAGGATGAAGATGCGAACCTTGGTGTCCAGAAGCTAGCACGGAGATTTCATGAATCCCCCCTTGCGCGCGGCGTTGCGTTCCTGGATCCATATGGCCCACATCTGCACTGGGCGACCGTTGAAGCCCTTGCCAAGACTCGCAAGGTCGACGTGATCATCAATTTCCCTCTCGCCATGGCCATCAACAGGCTTATCACCAGGAACATTGATATCCCCAGAAACTGGGTGAACCTCTTGGACAAGTGTTTCGGCACCCGTCAATGGTATGACCTGGCTTACGAAATACATAGAGACCTGTTCGGTAATGAGCAGTCCTGGAAGCGCGATGATACGGAGTCCAGGTTGCTGCAGCTCTATCATCGGCGACTGGAAAATTGCTTTGGAAATACCGTGAATCCCAGTCTTGTCAGAAACACCAAGGGTGCGCCATTATACTATCTGATGTGGGCTTCCTCGAATTCACGAGGTAAGGCAATTGCGAGCCATATTATGAAGGCAGGTCATCGGATCGAACGACTGAAGCCAAAATAGCCGGGGCTTCATTCCTCAATGACACCTGGCTGCCTTCCCCCAAGACAGTTATAAGACGTCGCAAGCCGGGTGTGCCGAAAGGCGCATACGCTGGCAGCTTCAGGCAGTCACGAAAACCTCGTGATTTTCGTGGATGTTGCCGAGAGTCAGACGCATGATCCGACAATCAAATACCGTAGATTGCTGATCAACAGAACGGCAGGACCGTTGAAACTGGCGGACTAACCTTGCGCGTGTCACCTCCCTCCAACAATAACCGCCTTCATTGGCCATTCATTCCTGATTCAGAGATGTCCCAGATATCTTTTCTCGTCAGCTTAATGTCTCAGATGAGTGTGATCGAGTACAGCCATTCCGTTTGACATTCATACTCTTTCCACAACTTTCCGTTTCCAATGAACAGCATGTTGAGCGCCCGAAGCTTCGGTTCGATGCTGTCTCTTGACATCATCAAGATTGCGGCAGCGCACCACCATTGAGGCAAAGGTCTGTCCGGCAACAGCATCCATGATATTGGCGAGATGCTCACGGTTGCTCACCTGGACTTCGAAGAAAATATCAAATTCCGAGTAATTCCGTGACAGGAAAATCAAATCAGAAATATTGGTGTTTTGCTTGCCGATCACCTGACAGATCATTCCTAAAGCACCAACCGTGTTTCTCAACCTGACCGTAAATCCAGCAAGAAAAGACTCGCTACCACTCCGCCACACGACATCTTTCCACTTCATCGCCCGTGCTGATTTCCGGCTCAATGAACAGCAGTCGATTGCATGCAATATGGCCTCACCGTCTTCACCGAGGAGGCCCACCACCATTTCTCCGGGAATGGGCATACAGCATCGAGCAATTTTTGGATTCCCGCCGCCATCGATCTCGATATCAGTGGCGGTGGTGCGTCGACGCAGCTCAAGCTTTCTGATCTTATGTTCTTCCGGGAGTGCATGTCGCAAGATGTCATTCGCAGTCACGCCTGGATACGGCTGATACGCTGGCGCAAGATGATCCACATGCTCCTGTTCCAGATGACCGGGCGATCCAATAACAGGAATCTGCTGACCAAACAGGGATTCACCGAGCCGCTCGACCATTTCCTCAACATCACGAAACTGCATGGCAGCGGCAGCCTTGGCAAGCACATCTTGAGTCACAGGATGTTCAGGTCCGAATTCGGCCTCCAGCTCCTGCATCGCCAAATCATGAAGGATCCGTCTCCTGACCTCCTCGCTGTTGGTCATGTTGAGCCAGATCTTGTCAACCCGCATCTGATGGTGTTTACGGATCTGTACCAGTTGACCATGTTTCAACTCGGTACTCAGATTCTTGATTTCCAAATCAATCTTGGCTCGTCCGGCATAGCCGCCGGCACCCGTCGGGTCGAGATATGCCATATCGAGTGCTGTTGCGCCTATTGGTAACCTGACTGTATTCCCGCGTTCGTTGAAACAGACGATACTGTCCTCAATCTGCTTCTTGATATGCTCTTCGCATTTGACGACATCTTCAATGAGGTCATGCTGGATATCCTGCATCCATTTCTCCGGAATGGCGCGGGTTTTGCTGTTGGCAGGGAAATGATGCCGATAGGTCCAGTGGGCAGCCAACCCATGTTCGGCCTCCTGATGCATTTCATCGGTCCGAATCTGGACCTCAGCATGTCCAGTACCTTCAATCGCAACTGTGGTATGAATTGACCGGTAACCATTGGCTTTCGGCGAACTGATATAGTCCTTGAAACGCCCTGGAACGGTTTTCCATTTGCCGTGAACAACACACAGAGCCCGATAAACTTCGGCGAGTGCTTTTTCCCGGCATTTCCGGAGCTTCTTTTCGGTTTTGGCTTCATCAGCGTGCGAACGGATGATCACCTGATATCCATAAGCATCCAGCAGCCAATCCTGATGGCCCTCGGTGATGCTCTGTTCCTCCATCTTTCGCCAGACCGAATAGGGTTCCTTCACGCGGGCCTTGATCGTTGTATCAAATCCATGGCGCGACATCAGGGTGCGCAGATCTTCCTCGATACGATGTGCTGTCAGGTATGAGAGCGAACGGCCCGATTTAGGGCCGCGGACCCGCGCATAGAGTCGGCGCATCTCGGACCACTGGTCGGGCAGCAGGGTCTTGAAGGCTTTGTTTTCCAGTTCCTTCCGCCAATAATGCATGCCCAGACTTCTGGCCAGCGGTGCGTAAATGGTCAGGGTCTCAATCGCAATCCTGCGCTGTTTCTCGGGGGCACAGGAATGAATGGTTTTCATGTTGTGCAAACGATCAGCAAGCTTGACCGCCACCGCACGCCCGTCCCGGGCCGAGGCGTACAGTATGCGCACGATATCACGAAAATCCTTTTTGACCGGATTGCTCGGCGGCTCGTCGGTTCTCAACCAAAGATCAAAACCCGGTTTTTTTGTGTCGGTCGAAACCTTGGTCACCGATTGTACCAGACTGGCGATTTCACTGCCAAATTCTGTTCGGATCAACGCCACGTCAACATCTGCACAATCTTCAATCGTGTCATGCAGCAACGCCGTGATAATAAATTCATCTGAATAGTGATGTTCAATCAGGATTTCAGCCACGCCCACCGGGTGAGAAAAATATGGCTCTCCGGAATCACGGGTCTGGCCCGCATGTTTTGTTTCAGCAAAGCGATAAGCTTTGGCAATCAGATCCCGATCGCAGTCCGGCTGATATTCTGCCACCCGCCGGATGAGTGTTCCAGCATCAGCGAATGGCGGGGAACTTTCGGTATGTTCTACCGCCAAGAATTCATTCCTGCTACTTCTTGATCATTGCGCGCAGCGCATTCACCTCCGAAATCTCATCATGCTCCTTGAATTCAATGTTGGGCCGCCCACCCGTCATCGCAGTCCGATCCATCTCCGTGAATTCCTCTTCTTCCTCCTCGGCCGATTCCACCTGGTAACTGGTAATCGCCCGATCCCTGAGTTCCTCTTCGGTCTGCGTTTCAACAGCAATCTCGCGCAACGCGATCACCGGATCCTTGTCGTTATCAATGTCGATATCCGGGCTTGCCTTGCCTGAGGACAGTTCACGCGCGCGGTAGGCTGCCAGCATCACCAAATCAAACCGATTTGGAATTTTGTCGGTACAGTCTTCTGTCGTCAATCGGGCCATTTGCGTCACCAGAGTTGTTGCGATGACGACAGTCTAGTCTGCGCGGTGCCATTTTGCAAATTCTGTTTCCGCCAGTGTTACACAATCTTCCACTTTCGTTGCTTGATCAGGAGTCAATTCAGTGAACATCTCTCGTGAAAAGATCGCCTGTACAATCAGGACCCGGAGACCACATGACTGAATGCAGTGGGCGAGCCATGCCTTCGGCCAGTCCGCAAGATCACTACTCAAGTCTTGGGAAACACCCCCAAAAAGAAACTTGTGCAGACTCGGAAGGACTGGTCTATAGTGCTGGGTCAGAGAGCTGGCAAAGATGGCGTGCGGACATTCAGCAGGCTTTCGTGAGATGAAATGGTTGGCGGGATGATGCAATTCACATATTCAATCGAGATACCGCCGCGCCTGAATCTGTCGAACTCGTCAATGTGCAAGCGACAATGTGTCGAACGTCTTGTCTGAGACCTGTTGTTGAATTTCATCTTCCCACTCATATCTCAAATGGCCAGAAGAATGTCGCTTCAAAATTCAATGGATGATGGCCTGTCCAGCCGATCGGTTTTGATATCATCATGGAACGGATTCGGGCTGTGATGTCGCTCTCTGTGAATGCGGTGCAAACGGAGAGAAAAAGTGCCCTTGCACGACCTGTCGTTCATGAGACGAGACCAGCCCAATTCCCAACAAAACGCTGCACATCCACCCAGAAATGCTGAAGATTACCGCATATACGGACGGGGCTTGCGCCGGAAATCCTGGTCCCGGCGGCTGGGGATTCCTCTTGCAGGCTTACAGGGGCGGCAAACTTGTCAAAGAAATCACGCGGTGCGGCGGGAAAAAACATACGACCAACAATCAGATGGAGCTTCAGGCTGCGATCAAGGCTTTGCGCACGCTGTCGCAGCCGACGCAAATCAATGTGCGTACCGACAGTCGATATGTTCGGGACGGGGTCACCAAATGGATCAACAAATGGCGGAAAAACGGCTGGAAACTCGCAGATGGCACACCGGTCAAGAACAGGGAACTGTGGCAGGAACTTGATGCACTTTGCAATCGTCACGAGGTTGAGTGGGAATGGGTAAAGGGCCACGCAAAAATAACAGGCAATGAAAGGGCCGACAAGTTGGCAGGCAAAGGTATGAAGCCATATCTTGTGAGACGCTGAGCCTCACCCTGCCGACAGAACACGAAGTGACAAAATTATATCGACTCACAAGAGCCGGACATCGAACAGGCCGCCGATACCACGCCGGAGTTGCATGTCACTCCCCCGGTCAGTGTTGATGCATCAACACAGGTTAAACAACGAATTGCGCATCAACACCAATGGTAAATCCGCGCAAGAAATCAGCCGCGTCCATCGCAGATTTTCCGGCCCGTTGCAGCCTGAGGATACGTACCGCACCCGTACCACAGGCGACAAGAAACTGGTCATCAAGCACCTGGCCGGGCACACCATCAACAGCCTCACTGCGCGAATCAAGAAATTTGAAGCGGTTGTTCTGCAATTCGCCCCAGGCACCCGGAGAGGGCGACAGACCACGAATCTGGCGATCGACAGATTCAGCATCCCGCGTCCAATCAATCCGTGTCTCTCCTTTGTCGATCTTATATGCATAACACGCCGATTGTGTATCCAGCGCGAGCGGGCTCAAGTCGGCAATCGAGTCGAGTGCGTCCACCAGGAGACTGGATCCTTCCTGAGCGAGTTGCATTGATAAAGAACCAGTTGTGTCCGTTTGATGAATTGGAACCGTTGTGCGCAGCAGTACCGGGCCGCGGTCGAGCTCTGCATTCATGCGCATGATGCACACGCCTGTTTGGTCATCTCCGGCCAGGATTGCCCGATGGATTGGGGCTGCACCCCGCCAGCGCGGCAAGAGCGATGGGTGCACGTTTAAAATTCCGTGCTCAGGAATGGACAGCAATTCTTCGGGCAACAATCGTGCATAATCCACCAAAACACCGATTTGCGGTGCGAGGTTCTGAATCTCTGTCAGCAGTCGAAAATCTCCCGGATCGCGGGGGCTGCGGACCGGTAACGCATGCATTCGTGCAAACTTTTCAACCGGGGTTGGTTGGACAGTACGGCCGCGCCCGGCTTGCTTTGGCTCCTGGGTGCAAACCAGCCCGATATCGTAACCTTCATCCACGAGCCGGCTCAGGGATTGGACGGCAAATTGTCCTGAGCCAAAAAAAATGAGCCGCATCTTTCGATTCTGCTGCAACGTCGCTGTTCATCCAGATGAATGAAGACGTCTGAGTTTGTTCATTCGACGCACAATCATCCGTCGTTTGAGTAACGAACAACGGTCGATAAACAATATGCCATTGAGGTGATCAATCTCATGTTGTGCGCAACGCGCCTGCAGTCCCTCCAGATGTTCCGTGTTCCAATTGCCGCTGACATCCTGGAACTTGACCTCAACCTTTTCGAACCGCGTCACATCCGCATATTGTTCCGGAAACGAGAGGCATCCTTCTTCAGAATTGCTCTGATTCTCGTCAGACCAGATCACGTGCGGATTCACCATCACCTTCGGCGTACGCGGGGCATCTCGATCAGCACAATCCATAACAAATATCTGCTGCAATTCTCCCACCTGATTGCCGGCAAGACCAATACCGTTGGCATCATACATACTTTCCAACATATCCTCTGCCAGAGCCTGCAAGGTTGCATCGAACGCCGTCACCTCAGCAGCCTTGGCACGAAGCACTCTGTCGGGATAGTCAATGATCTTGCGCAATGCCATCGCACCCCATCCAAATCTACCGTTGCGCTCGGTTAATGCCACAATCTGCCGAAATCAATGAAATCCGGTCAATCCGGATTCTACGTTTGTCAATTGCCAACATCAGAATCCGGTGGGTATATGATTCAACAGCCTACACACGCAACAAGAGTGGTTCTCGTATGGCGGACTTGTGAATTTTCAACACTTTGAAAACACGTGTTTTTCTGAGTCCTGATGACGCACGTCACGGTGATTTGGCGAAACTTTACCAAATATTGGTGGAATCGTTGGCAATGGTGAGTGAGTCTAAGGCCCGTTGACAATTATCGTGCGGCCACCACGCCGGCCATCAGGTAAATCCC
>JAPOTI010000045.1 GCA_026709265.1 Paracoccaceae bacterium
AGGGCATCAGAAACTTGACGAAATGGCATCAAATGAATGATTCGAACCACTAGCGCAAATTCATGGAGCGGAACTGGCGTTGACCCAATACGGGCAATTCACGGGGATTCATTTAATCGCTTGCGGGCACAACCGCATTACGCCCTTATTGGCAGGTCTTTTCTTTTAGAGATTTCTATGACTTACGAGGGACCATTGGGGGAAGTGACCCTTTCCAGAAAATAGATTGTTCATTTCACCAAATCGGGCCCACCCCAACATCAGCCCACAGTGCAATACAGGATATTCGAATCCACCCGATCTCAGCATCAATTCAGGGTCACATCCGGCGGAACGGTGGCCTCCAGCGGCACAACAGCTAAACATGCGCTCTGCTGTTCCCGTGCAGCCCGCAAGATGTCGAAAAATACCTTCTTATTGACGACTTCAATAAGGGTGGCACACGTGCACACGTCCAATAATCCTGCTTCTTCTTGTCTCAATATGCCCACAATGGTCAGGGGCCGGGGAGATGGAGCATTGCTGCTCCCGTCTCTCCGGCCCTAGGCTGACTGGATATCGACTGCATCGCCGAACTCAGCGACCTCATGCGCCAAGTCGGGATTCCCTTATCGACAGAGCTGAAGTTAATCCGGGTTACAATCAGCCGAGGTCTGCAGGTTTAACCACGAATGGTTGTAGGCCACTACACATCGTCGCCTCGAGTTTGCAGGATTCTCTGTCACGCAGCTTTGTCAACAGACACGATGACGCGCCGGCCCAATCGGCGTAATGCGCGGTCGATCGCCGCGGCTTTGGTGGCATGATCCGGGTTCAACATGCGCCGCACTTCGCTCTCAGCAACGCCAAGTCTGCGCGCCAAACCGCGCTGTGAAAGACCGGTCCCGCGGAACGTCTCGTATAACGCGGCCTTGAGCGCGATTTGCACCGGGGGAACAACGAGGATGCCCCGCTGCGATGGAACTGGAAGATCTCGGCCCTCTCGCATGGTGCCGGCCATCAGCTCGCGCAGCAGATCTCGCGCCTCGACCTGGGCTTCATCAAGAGTTGCGCCGTCCGTTGCTCCCCATCCAAAATCGGGAAACGAGACTACATGACGCCCGTCTTCATCACGTGTGATTTCTGCAGGATAACTGTAACTCTCGGGCATATCTGTCTTCCTTCTGGCAAGGGGCACCTGCAGCGAAGGCCTGGACTAGAATTGGTTGCGTTGGATTCCCAGGTCGTCGAGCATCTTGTTGAGAAGTCCCTTGCCAATCTCCTTTTTCCTGTCCTTGACAGTCGTCTTGCGATCACCCAAGTGGAGCGTTCCGTGTGAACCCGGTCCCGCTGCTGCATCAAAACGCACTGGCAAAGACCGTGTTCGTGCCCATTGGCGAACCTTTGCGATGAACTGTCGGCCAGTCATGACATCATCAAGAATACATGCACACATATTTGTGCGCAACATGAATATCGATCAGATGCAGGCGCATCCATTCTGAATGATCAAAAAATACAGTCGTCAGAAATTGTTAACAGACGTTATTCATGGGTGATCCGCAGCCTGGATGAGGGGACAGCGTGGAGTCGGACAGGCACCGTTGCGCCCAGCAATTCGGGCTCGTTGATTTTCTGCTGTGATGTCATTGGGTGAGTTCTTTGCGAGAATATTTGTCGTAAATTCTTCAGGCCTCTCTTGCGCGCGTCTTGGCCCTGCCGAGCGATTCGTTGATGGTGGTCGGCAATCATGAACACAATCGCACCGTGTCATGCCCCTCAAGAAAGTGTGCCAACTGCAGAAGATGGACGTGATGATGTCCCGGCTGCGCGGGGTGTTTCGGAAAATTCCGGACATGGTGGATCCAGATCTTCTGCGTCCGGCCTTCCGCACGCGATTTGCGCGGCTCCAGAGCCACCAGACACGCGAAGCCTTTCAATATTTCGACAAGACTGATCGGCTGTCGATCGATAGGACGCCATATGATAGCTCTCACAAAGTTCATTGCGACCCGTGCCGTCGGACAGAGCACAGAAACGGCTCTGTGACTGATGTTCACCAGATGTTGGGGCTGCCCGGGTGCATCCGGACCTCCCGGTCGTGGGACCTCTCGCCCCTGAGGTCATCTGCAAGCCCGATGGCACCACCAAGAATGATTGTGCGCGAGCGGTCTGCGCCCACCTCCTCACGGCATTCCGCCGTGAACATCCGCATCGTCCTGTCGTCATTCTCCAGGATGGGCTGGTGTCAAAGGGATCACACGGGCCGTGCTGTCACCCAAAGGTGCAAAAATGAACGGTGCTCTCGACAGGATCCCAGCCACATGGCGACATGTATTTGACACTGTGCAAGACACCGCCACGAATATCACCGAACTCAACCCCCTGATCGACACATATCTCGACATCACCAACGGATGGAGACCCCGTGACGCACGTGATGATCAGACGCCAAATGAAGATCGCGAATCACTGCGAATCGCTGCCAACTCATGAGGAACCCGCGTCTCAGTGGGTGTGAGTAGGTACAGGAGCTTGTAAACTGTCAGAAAACAAGATATGTATCTGACAACAGGAGAATACCATGACCACCACTTCACAAGCGATCAAGGCCTATGCGGAAGCTTTGCCGGAAGGGGCGACCCTGTCCGCGAAGGAGTTATTGCATTTTGGCGCGCGCGCAGCTGTCGACCAGGCGCTATCGCGGCTGGTCAGACGTGGCGAGCTTCTACGCGTTCGGCGTGGGCTTTTCGCTCTGCCGGTCAAGACCCGGTTCGGCGTGCGTGCACCGGCGGCCACGACGGTCGTGGAAAACATCGCCAAGGCGACGGGAGAGCACGTGTCAATCAGCGGGGCTGCGGCTGCAAGTATTCTTGGGTTGTCAACACAGAACCCAGCACGTCATGTCTTCTGGACATCCGGCCCAAGTCGCCACTTGAGGCTGGGTGCCCAAGAGGTCGAACTCAGACATGTCCCGAGCTGGCAGCTTCGTTTGCCAAACAGCAGAGCAGGCCACGCATTTCGCGCTCTTGCCTACTTTGGACAGTCGGAAGCCCGCGCGACCTTGAACAGGATCAAACCGCGGCTCAATGAAGAAGAGCGCAGTGAGCTGTTCGGGTTACGCGCCAATGCGCCAACCTGGATGGCGAAAGAGCTGAGCTCTCTTGCCGTTACTGCTCGCGCATCGTGAGTTCGAGGTGACGGACTATTTCGGGCTCTCGGCTGGCGAAAGAATTAAATGGGTACATGTAGCGACTTGCAATCATCCGGGCTTCGACCTGCAATCATCGGTTGATTTCAGCCCACATTAACTGCAACTCGAAGGGTGTTTCGGCTCACATTCTGTGCGACCAGCCTGCAATCATCGGTTTCAGCCCACATTCGTTGCGACTATAGGGGCAGTCCGGCGCTGCGCATGAGGTCGGTGAGTTCGGCGGTGCGATCTGTATCCAGGCGTCCTTTGAGAAAACGCCGGGTTTCGGCGTGTGACAGATCGAACTGGCTGGCGCGTGTCTTGGGGGCGGTGCCGATCCGTGCCAGGCGGGCGTCCAGATCCTCGAACCCGACGGAGATTGTGCTTTCCACGATGGCGCGGGTCACCTTGTCTGTGACTTTCAGCGCTCAATGGCGTGGTTTCTTTGGCGTTATGTGGCGTCTGTTACGTGGTTCCAATGACGAGCGTGGATCTGGCGGCTGCCAGTTTACCGGCAGCGATGGCACGTACAGACTTCACCGTGTTCTCTGACAATACCAACCCCATCCGGCTGAATCGAGAGATTGCATGTCTTGGCGGTGGAAGCGGTTGGATTATCGCGGCTGCCCCGGGTTAGGCCACCACACTCGCCGGGAAAGACATCAACTGCGGCAAATTCGGCACTGAAAGCCCCGCATTTGTGATGGGTCCTGAACAGGCAATGATCACGTTCCTGTTGGACATGATCGGATCTTCGCTGCGCTCATGTCAGCGGCGTATCTACATCAGATTTACAACAGGGGTTTCATGCCCCACCTGATGGTCTCGGCATGATTCGTTTCATGAATTCATCGAAGAGTGGGACGGTGAAAGCCGTGTCACCGTGGGCAGGACTATAAATCATGCCTTTGGCAAGGAGCGTATTACGCACGGGTGCGACCGTGGTGACATGTCGGTCGAGAATGCTGGCAATATCACCAGATCGATGTGGACCTGGGCCCAGTTCTGCCATGGCGCGCAGATAGCGCTTTTGGGCGGGCGTCAGACGGTCAAATCTCACGCGGAAGAAGCTTGCGTCCAATTCGGCAAGTGCCCCAAGCGTAGCGCGTTGGACATCCGTGAACGTAATGGGAGATTGATCGGCGATGTTCCAACTGTGTTGGCCCCATTCCTGGAGGAAATATGGATAACCGTTTGTCTGGCGCAAGACTTCCGAGATTGCCGCGGGGGTGTAAGCCACGCCCTCTTTGCTCGTTGGGATAATCAACGCGTTTCGGGCGTCAAGATCAATGAGGCGGTCAATCGGCGCGAATTCAAAGAGACGTTCCGCATAAGACTTGGCGTCACCGGCGCGGCCGATCAATTGCGGTAATCCGGCTGCCACCATCGTGATTGGCAATTGCTGTTGACTGATGGTGTGGAGAGCGGCAATCAGGGAAGCCAGTTGATCCTCCGGCACATATTGCAACTCGTCAATGAAGAGTACGAGAGCTGTGGAACGTTCGCTGGCAGCCCGTCCGAGAGCCTCAAGGAGGTCCATGAGATCGATGTCGAGGTCACGACTGTCAGCCAATCCGATTTCAGGATCGACGTCGATACTCAATTCAATGTCCTGATATTTGACCTTGAGAGCCTTGGCAAAGCTCGCCAACGCCCGCATACCTCTCAACACGTTGTCCCTTAACGCTTCGCCGCGACTCAAGCGCAATAATGCTGCCCGCAATGCGGGCACGAGCAGTGCGGGCAGTGAACGCCCTTCAGGTGCCTCCATTCGGACACTGGCGATGCCGCGAGCCTCGGCATCAAGGCGAATTCGATTCAGAAGGACGGTCTTGCCCACACCGCGCAAACCGTACAGAATGAAACTCCGTGCCGATTTTCCCGAACGTATTCTGTCAAGCGCCACAGCGACGCGTTCGATCAATTCGTCGCGTCCGGCAAGTTCCGGTGGGGGCGTTCCAGCGCCCGGCGAGTAGGGATTTTGCCGCGGGTCCATATTGAAAGAGTTTACTGTTGATTATGCCATATAGATAATACAGGGTCAGACAAGTAAATTCAAGACCCTGTACCTGATCACGACATATGAGACGCGGGCTCCTTATGGGTTTGCAGTGATTCGAGATCGTCGTTTGGCGTCATGTTATCCATGTGCGTCATGGGGCTGTCATCCGTTGTCGATTTCGAGATGTGTATCGATCAGGAAGTTGGGTTCGGTGATAGTGGTAGCGGTGTCCTGCACGGTGTCAAATACTTGTCGCCATGTGGCATGCATCCTGTCGACAGCTCCATTCATTTTTGCACCTTTGAGTGGCAGCATGGCCAGCTTGATCCCTTTGGCCTGGCAAAAAGATGGCCGCTTTGCTCCCGAACGGTCACAGACGTCAAAATGGGGCATCTTGCAGAATTTTTGCCCCTCTCCCCGCGGGGAGAGGGGCAGTATCCGCCACTCCCCAGGATTCTCACCCTGTTTGTCGCAAATTCTCAGCTTGATTGACGCGCCACAAGCTGAACCTGGATGCGTTCCACGCGCTTACTGACAGACAGAAGGACTTCCTTCTTGACGCCATTTCCGATCCGGAGACGGGAACGAGGGAATGAGGAATCCTTCCTGAAATCTCGAAGCAATTCGGGTTCGAGGAACTCGCGGACAAAGGATGGGCGGAGTTCAAGCCTCTCCCAAACGGTTTCCCAGCAATCTGCGAGATAACGAAGAGCGCCCGACCAATCATTGCGGAAGCC
The DNA here is from genome assembly GCA_026709265.1 of Paracoccaceae bacterium. Taxonomy (GTDB): domain Bacteria; phylum Pseudomonadota; class Alphaproteobacteria; order Rhodobacterales; family Rhodobacteraceae; genus JAPOXR01. The sequence goes on from JAPOTI010000045.1 coordinate 5,912, forward strand.
AAGGACCAAACGATGCCCGATGACATGAACCGAAAAACGGGGAGACGAGGAATGAAAGCGAACAGGAACACCGTTATGATCGCTGTGAATGCCACAATGGGAGCGAAAGCCAACTGGGTGAGGTCTTCTGCATGTCCGTAGTGCCACATGATGTGACGCAGAAGATAGGCTTCCAGAACAACAAGCAGGAGAAGAGCGACAATAGTCATCGCAAGACCAATCCAACGCAGTTTGATGTTCTGATTGACCGACCGGACAATTGTGTCCCGATATGCCTCATCACTCTTGGCCAGTGCCACCAATTCCGCTCGCGCATTCCTCGTGGGAGTGTCGCCGATCGATTCCGCTCGGATGTCATCCAGGTCAGTCATGCGTAGCCGCGCGGGTGGGAATGAGGTTTTTGTAGTGTGCCGCAATGATCTCGGCATCAATGTCGGCGTTGTTCTTGTTGCCTGATTGCTTCCTGGTTTTATCCCAAGGCGAGTCCGGCTTGTGTGTCATGGCGGAAAGTTGCCATGGGGCATATGTGCCATAGACTTCCCAGATCTTGTCCAAAAGACGGCGGACCTGTGTGTCGCGTTTTGGGATATCTGGAGTCACGACCAACTTGACCTTTCCAGTTTGCGGATCGGCAATTTCGTAATCATCGGCCAGGCGCGTGATAGGGCCGCGACCAAACTCGCTGAATTCGTGATAGAGCGACGGGAAGACTGGTCCGTACTGCCAGGCTTCCGCATTCTCGTCGGCGACAAGGGGCTCGCCATACAAGGCCAGGTGCCAACCATGCGCGAGGTAGACAAGTTTCTGCAGTTTTACGGGTGAGATGCCATGCTTTCTTCCGTAGGTTTTCAGGAAGTAGTTGGCGACGTTCTTGGCGGAATACTGTGCAGACGGTGTGGTGTCGTTCACTGTCCTGCCCCGCATCCACTGTCGATCCTGTAACGCCAACTTATGTATTTGAGCCTCAACAATCAAGAGAATCAGATGGGCTACAGCGCCGAGCGTCGGCAATCTGCCTGTGCGCCTTCATCGCCACCCTGCTACCCGTTCCGCCCGGCATCCCACCCGGTCGGAGACTCTCCCATGCTTCTTGCGGACCTTTTTGGCCTAAACGGCCCGCAGCTGTATCTCTGGCTCACCCGCAAACTTGGGGGATTATATACTTAACTCCCCGAGCCACTACATATTCTATTATCAATCACTCGTAACCACTGCCTATGGTACGATGGGTAGTCAGGTATATAATTCCCCAAACTTGAGACCACTCAGGGAACCACCGCCTGGCAAGCCCTGATCCAGTTATGTCCCATTCTGTCCCCATCCAACGCGCGCGAAGGGATACAGCGAAGGAGCAATAATATGGCTGGAAAACCGAGACTATCCGTCAAGCGCGTGATTGCTATAGCGCGTCAATCTGGGTGAAAGGTGCGCGACAATCAGGGTGAGATCCATGTGACGTTGTGAGGTATTCCGGTTCGGCTTTGGTGGAATGACCCGCTGTGGCTCTACGTTCTTCCAGTGTGCCCAACCATTTTTCAAAATCTCACACTGATATAGCGGAGGGTTATGCCCACATGTGAATGATACCCATTTCAGGCGATTTCTGTGACGTGTCGCAGGCGAATCCTTTAACCACGTGATCCCTCTCGCTGCCCTTTTTGCCCCGCCCTGACAGCGGTTGGGTGGGATGATCATCTCCCCGCGCGGAGGCCTGATTCCCTGACTGCACCGCAACCCCGACCGTCTCCGCGCCGATGGAGAGACGGCCCACGGGATACAACTGCCAGGACGGTCAAAACGGTCGGGATCACGTCATTCTGTCTTTCGGATCTTCTGGTTGATGTTCAGCGAGGATTGCAGGCTGTTACAGTGCGTGGCCGATCTCCAGGGCTCATGCCGTGTCGAACTGAATCCGTAGCCGAGTCCCGGTGGCTTGGGCCACCTTCTCAAGAGTCCGCGTTGATGGTGATAACTGGCCACTTTCCAGTCGCGCCACCGCCGATTGTGTTGTCCGCATCCGCACGGCCAGTTCAGCCTGAGTGATACCAGCCCACCTGCGGGCCTCAATCAGTGCGTGCGCCAGATCGAATCCCGGTTCCAACTGTTCATAGGCTTCCCGATAGTCTGCATTCCGGCTCCACCGATCATGCAGTTCGTCAAGTGTGCTCATTGTCTCATCTCCTTGACCCGACACAACGCAGCCTCAATTTCTCGGCGCGACGTTCGCCGGATTTTCTTCACGAATGCTCATACGACGACCACTCTCTGACCTGTCACGACGACAGAGAGCACCCACGCAATGGCCACCACGGCCCGTCAGGCGGGATCACGGCCACCGCCCGCTGATGGTCATGATTGCTGCCGCGCATCTCTGAATCCCCGATCGAGAAAAAGGCCGGACTTCAATCACTTGATGAGCCCTGGGCCTGTCACTAGTCCATAGTTGACACCGTCATCGACTGCTGTCGCTTGAATGACCTGTAGGCAGCGGCGGTGATCAGCATGTATTTCATTCCTTTCCTGATCTTCTCGGT
>JAPOTI010000104.1 GCA_026709265.1 Paracoccaceae bacterium
ACGTCACCCCGACCGCGGCGTCGTGGATGAACGCCGTCGAGGGGGTCTTCTCGAAGCTCGCCCGGCAGAGACTGAAGAATGCGATTTTCAACTCGCTGGAGGAATGCGTCGCGGCGATCGAAGGATATATTGCGCACCACAACGCCAACGACGCCCGTCCGTTCCGCTGGAGCCGGGATCCCGAAGACCGCGTCGAAGCGTGGAAGCGAGGGCATCAGAAACTTGACGAAATGGCATCAAATGAATGATTCGAACCACTAGTGCCCAATCAACAGTGATCGGCGGCTATACTCAGAGCCTTCTCACTCTCTGTGTGCTCGAAAGCATCTGCGTAGTCCCGAACATCTTTTGCTGTAGTGCCTTCATCTCTCAGTGCTTTCTTCCAGTTCGCGGCAATAGTTCTGGCCATCATCAACACCAGAGACTCGGCAACTTCCAACTTCAATTTGAAGAACTCACAAGCGTTCAACGCGATTTCGAGTGAAGCCTCAAACGACCCGCCTTGGATGATCCCTGTCTCAAGAACTCGATGCCGGGAGGGGGATGGATTGATGTCGAAAGCCGATGATAAGCGCCATCGATCGCCGCCGGCATAGATAAACCCGTGGTTCTTAAGGTGATCATCCTTGTTCGACACCAGGATGGTAAAAACGATCCTTCGCCAGAGTTCATGCAGATCCTCGACCGGCTTGCTCGAAATCTGGCGGATCACATCGCCGATGTCGGTGTAAAAACCACCGTCTTCGCCTTGCCAGTCCAGCGCGGTGCGCGCCGAGATGTAGGGAATGCGCGTATCGCTACGGCGGTCGAAGCGGCGGATCAACGCGACCGGACTGTCGCTGTCGCGCAGTTCAAGCCGTGCATCGGCCACGCGCAGCCCGCACATGCGCGCCAGTTTCAGTGTCGCCACTTCGGCGCGCTCGACCGGTTTGGTGTCCTGCGCCGAGGTGAACTTGGCAATCCAGAGATGCCCATCGCCCTCGACATTGGCTTTCGGTCGCGCACCTCCCAGCGATCCGGCGACACCCGCAAGATCACGTGCTTCTTCCTCTACGCCACCCGGATCCCGTTCGAAGCGTTGTGCAAGTGTGCGTAGGCGCTCAAGTTCGACCAGCCGGGGAATGGGCGGCGTGAGGTCGGAGAGCGGCTCCATGTCCTCGCCGAGGAAGCGCAGCGCCCCTTGCCGGGTGCGGTCATTCGACAAAACGAGATAATCGAACTCGCTGAGACCGCCGCCCAAGGCTTTGGTCATCAGCGCGCGTCCCCAGGAATCCGGCGCCGCGTCCCCAAAACACCCCGGCAGTGCTGAGCGCTTGTCATCCTTTCCGGATGAAAAATGGCCGCCGTCGCGCAGCGGCAGTCCCGGCGCAAGCGCGAAACGGTCCTTTGCGGCGAGCCAGGTCTCATCATATTCGAACTGCGAATGCTGGCGGCGTCCGTCACTCTCAAAGCGCAAGCGCCCAACAATCCGCTTTCCCTCGCCCAGTGCGACGATGGCTTCGGGCATCAAAAACCAACCCCTTCCTCATCATCGCCGTCGCCAATCGGGACAGCCTTGTCGTGGCTGCTGCTCGACGACTTTGGCGTGCGCTTGCGATCGATCCGCTTGGGAAGGCTTTCCCGGTCGAGCAGTAATCCGGTATCGTCCGTGCCTGCATCGAGGAAATCCGAGATACGGTCGATTTCGCCCAGAACGAGGCACGCCATGGCGAGCGTGCCGATGCTCACGCCATCATCGCCTTTCTCAAGCCGTGCCACCGTGCTTTCGGACACGCCGATCCGCTCCGCAAAGCCCTTTATGGAAATCCGCCGCTTCAGACGCGCCGTCTTGATATTTACGCCCAGAGCCTCCAAGGCTCGACGTGCGCTCATTGAATTTATTTTAACCGTCATATCTGAATTTTAAAAATTATTTAATTGTCAAATATGACGGATAGTGTAATTTTCTCCACTTGGCAAGTTTATTGGCGGTTGAGCGGTCAGAGCCACTCCTGTCCGAAATCTGTCTACACGCTTCGGACACCGTGAATTGGGAGTGTCGGCTGGGAAGATCGATTCCATGAAATCGATCTGGGGCCAGGTGATACGTTTCCTCCAGCTCCAGAGCCTGTCTTTGGAGGTTTTGTACACCCACGGTTTTTCCGAGGGGCGTCGCCCTGCGGGCCGGGCTGGGGGCATTCTGTCCATTCATCTTTTTCAGCCCCATTTTTTGGGATCACGGTAAAAGTTTTCATGTGTCCCAAGTGCTAAAAGCGTCAATGCAATGGTTTGATCGTGGTAGCTGTAGGCCAACAAGGTGAGCTGTTTGACCATTTTGAATTTATAAACAAGAACGCCAGAAAGGTCTCCCATCTTGGATTGTCCAATTTCTGGGTCTTTAATGATGACTTTGACCGCCTTGTCCAAATCGGTCTTTTGGTTGGAATCCGGCAAAATCTCTGACCTTGCCGGATTGACATCGCAGGTATTCCGCTCGTCAATGCGCAATGATGAAGCCTTGGCCTGGCCATTATGCTATGCCTGACAGAGCGTCGATTTTCGACAGTTTTGCAACTGGTGGGACCAGTTCGCCGCAGCAATTGGTGTCAAAGGGGGTTGCTTCGGCGATCCTCTTTTTTGTGTGCAACATGATCACGCGCACCTCCATAACTGGAAACGTCGGCGGAAATCAGTCGCCGCTGTCAAGTCACTGCCCTCACCCACTCTTATGGGCGCAACCTCGTCGCGCCCGGCTTGTGAATTGCCGGAGATTGTGTAGTCTGTTCCGGGGAGGAAACATGGACTTCGGATTGATAGGCGTTCGGCGGAACCGACTCTTTATACTTTTTGCACGGGGCGCAGCACCACGTCAGCGACAAAAAGCTCGTCGGAAACAATTCAGAATTGCGGTACATGCCGGCAAATCGGCTGTGGCATGATGACCCGCAACGAAGCTCCTGCCGTCACCATGCACCGACTGACTGAAGAACTCCAATCTGTGACTTGGAAATCTTTTCGACGTCCGCTCACCGAAGGACGGGCACAGCTTGCGGATGCTTGTGTCCACGTCACGATGAAGGGACTTGTCGACTTTGGGTCTGTGCTTGCTTATGGACTGTCGCCGCGATTAACAGACCCCGGTGCAGGGTGCCGTCCAACTGCTGATCGATGGCACAAGAAGCATATTGTACGATTTTTCGAAGCCAGACGGCCATGACACTGTCGAGTCAAGGAATCAAACGCATTCTGACCGGAGACAGCGCCTTGCCATGGCTCGCGCCGCTTCTCGCGATGCTGGTGGTGTTCACGATTTATCCGTTGATCTACAATATCTGGCTGAGTTTCCACGAATATGCGCCGTTCAGACGACGGTTGGAACCGGTGGGAACAGATAACTGGCAAGCGCTGTTCTCTGATGAGAGATTTTGGGACTCTCTTTCAGTCACATTCACATATTTCGGTGTCGTCCTCATCATTCAAGTCGTGCTGGGAATGGCCATTGCGCTGCTCCTTGACAGCGAGCAGAAAGGATTTGGCGTGTTGCGGGCACTCCTGACACTGACGCTCGTGATTCCGCCGGCAATCACAGGTATGATGTTCCTGCTGATCGAAGACCCGGAATTTGGCGTGCTGACCTGGCTGTTGGAAAGTCTTGGTATTCTCGACGGGACTCAACCCATACTGGCAACTGGATCAACGGCCCTGATGGGAGTCATGCTGGCCGATATCTGGCAATGGACCCCCTTTATGGTCCTGATCTTTTTGGCCGGACTTCGGTCCCTGCCGCCTGAACCCTACGAGGCTGCAATGCTGGATGGTGCTTCAAGCTGGCAGACTTTTCGCCGGATCACACTGCCATTGATGGGAAAGGTCATTGCTGTTGCCGTCCTGATCCGTGGCATAGATCTGTTCCGGATATTTGACTATATGTTTGTGATGACGTCCGGCGGACCCGGCACCTCGACCTACACACTGAGTCTCTATGCCTGGCAGCAGACATTCAGTTTCATCAAATGGGGTTACGGAGCAACAATTTCACTGGTAAGTCTGATCCTGATCCTCGTGATCGCCAATCTCTTCATCTGGGTCGCACGGGTGCGCTGGTGATTGTCGAGTCGCAAGCCCGCCGCATGACGCGCACTCTCGCCGCCTACATGGTGGTCGCTCTGTTCGTATTTCCCTTGTATTTCTGGGCAACCACGGCATTCAAGAATGCCAAGGATATCTTCAATACACCCCCGACCGTTTGGGTTTTTGAACCCACCCTGCGGAATTTCGAGGAAGTCTTTGGCATCTCCCTTGGCTTTTTCCGACAGCAGGAAGTGTTACCCGGTGGCGGTAATTTTTTCATGGCACCCCGACTTTGGGACTCGATCGTGGTCGCGCTGGGTTCGACCCTGCTGTCTGTTATAGTGGCCACCCTGGCAGGTTACAGTCTCAGCCGGATGGATTTTCGTTTCCGTCATTTATTTGTCGGTTGGGTGCTCTCGACCCGGATGATGCCGCCAGTTGCCGTTGCGATTCCGATGTTTTTCATCTACAAAGATATCGGGCTTTTGGACACCTATACGGGTATCATCCTGATTCATGCGGTCATGAATTTGCCGCTTGCAGTGCTTCTGCTGAAGAGCTTCTTTGATGACATACCACGTGACATAGATGAATGTGCAATGATTGACGGTGCTTCGCGATGGATTATTTTCCGGCGGATTGTCCTGCCCATGGCGCGTGGCGGCGTGGCAGCGACCGCGGTGCTGTGTTTTATCTTTTCCTGGACAGAGTTCATTTTTGTGCTCACATTGACACAGACGGGACTCAAGACGGTTCCCGTGGTATCGTCCAGTTTTGTCACCTCGACTGGGACGGCCTGGGGCAACATGGCTGCACTCGGCGTGGCGGCGACCGCGCCGGCATTTCTATTTATCCTGCTGGTCCAGAAACAGCTCGTCCGCGGGCTGACGCTCGGTTCGCTCAAGGAGTAGCGTATCGGAAAACTGCAACAAATTGTTGGAAACAATGCAAAGGAGAATGACATGCGAGATTCTGACAGAAAACGCTATCTGGCCAAGATCGTTGACGATTATGTGAGACGGCGCATCAGCCGTCGTCAGTTCTTGACCACATCAGCCCAACTTGGGCTCGGCGCAGCAGCGCTTGGCACCGGAATGAGCCGTCCGTTCGGGGGTTTGTTCACGCCGGCCAATGCTGACGAGATGTTGCAGCCATCCCAAGAAGTTCTCGACTGGGTGGCAGATGTCTCCACACCGTTCCGTGGCACCACGCTCAAGTTGGCGACGGAGTCGACACCACCGTCAAACGCCATCAATTCCCAGCTCAAGCCCTATTTTGAAGAGGCATCGGGCATGACAGTTGAAATAGAGGTGCTCCCGCTCGAGCAGGTGCTGCAAAAACTGACACTGGATATCGCCAGTCAATTAGGCACCTACGACCTCTATTATATTGATCAGAGTTGGGCCGCCTTTACGAGCCGCGATGTCTTTGATCCCAGAGAACAATTGGCTGACAAACCGGATCTGGCAATGCCAGACTGGCGGGTTGAGGATTTCCTTCCGGCCCTGGTTGATGGAATCGCCCGGTACGAAGACCGTCTCGTTGGTGTGCCTTACGATATTCCAATCTTCATCATGATGTACCGCAAGGATATCTGGGAGGAAATGGGCTTTGAAGCACCGACGGAACTTGAACAGTATTACCAACAGGCAAAGGCCATAACCGACGCGATGGGGCCAGAAATGTATGGTGCCACCGGGCAGATGAAATCCGGCCACTACTCGCTTGAATGCGATTGGACAGCCTGGCTCTGGGGCCATGGGGGCTCAATATTCAATTCCGATGGCAAATTCTCCGGCAATGACGAACGTGGGCTTGAAGCCATGGAATACTGGCGTCGCCTCTACCAGACCATGCCTCCTGGCGTAACCGGTTGGACATGGGATGGTCAAGGCCAGTCAATTGCCCAGGGAGTTGCTGCATCCATGATGAGTTGGGGCGAGTTTTTCCCTTATTTTGATGATCCAAACGCGACCAAGGTCTCAGGACTGATGGAAGCCGCACGGTGCCCGGCACCCAAAAATCCATTGAGAACGGTCGAGGACACCGGCTTTGGGGAGATTCCAGGAGTCGGCCATCAGGGCGGGTCTTCACTTGCAGTGTCACAGAATTCGAAGAATCCTGACGCCGCGTGGATTTTCATGCAATGGGCAACCTGTCACGACACACAGGTGTTGATTACGGCACTTGGTGGTGGCACGGGCCCGACCCGCACAGCTGTTTATGATGATCCGCGGATCCTTGCGAATCGACGTGTCGGACCAGGGACAACGCGACATCTCAACGTTGTTCGTGACACGATCGCCATGGATATGGGATCCGAACCCGACCTGCCGGAATGGGCGGAACTGGCGAATGACACGATTCCCGTCAGGCTTGGAAAGTACTTTGCCGGCGATTACGGGTCTGCCAAAGAAGCCATGGACGACATTGCCCAGGCAGCCGACAAGATTGTGAGCGGCTAATCGAAAGGGATTGGCGGCTTCGTCAGCTTTCAGGGGGCGCACCTTCACAGTGCGTCCCCGAGCTGACTGCGAGTTATTGGAATCGAGAGGTTCAAAATGACGGGGCGTCCGCCGCTGAATGCGCTCATCAGGACTGGCTCCGGCAGGGTCAGCGGCATATGTTACGTGCGCCTTTGTCGTCTCTCCGTCCAACGCGGTGGATCGCTGGTCTGCTTGAACATAAGGCCGACGTAACCCTGATGCATGAAACCTTCCGCACGATCAATCAGTGGTCTTTTTGATGTCGTCCGTCGAATATTGTGGTCTCTCGAAGAGTTTCGGTACCGTTGAAGTTATCCGGAAGCTATCGCTCTCAGTCGCAGAGGGAGAATTTGCAGTCCTGCTCGGTGCGTCGGGTTGCGGCAAAACCACGCTTTTGCGAATGACTGCCGGGCTTGAGACGATCAGTGAGGGAGATTTGCTGATCGGTGGTCGCCGTATGAACGATCTTCACCCTCGCGATCGAAATATCGCAATGGTGTTTCAGAATTATGCTCTTTATCCAACGATGAAGGTTTTTGATAACATCGCCTTCAGTCTGCAGATCAACAAGATGAGCCCAGACGCGGTGCGGCAGCGCGTGGAAGACGCGGCATCCATTTTAAATCTTACAGAATTTCTTGACCGTTACCCGCGTGAACTGTCGGGTGGCCAGCGACAGCGTGTCGCCATGGGGCGGGCGATGGTGAGGGATGCCCAACTCTTTCTGTTTGATGAACCGCTGTCCAATCTTGACGCCAAATTGAGAGCTCATATGCGGGTTGAAATACGTCAACTGCACAGCCGCCTCGGCACGACCACAATTTACGTGACACACGACCAGGTTGAAGCCATGACAATGGCAGACAAGATCGTCCTGATGAATGCCGGGAGGATCGAGCAGGTTGGAGTGCCTGACGATCTGTTTGACTCACCACGCACACGTTTCGTTGCCGATTTTATCGGGACGCCGTCAATGAATTTCGTCGACGGGGCCATTGAGAGAGACTCCGGAAGCTTGTATTTTGTGGCTCCGGGATTGCGCATTCCCTTAGCTGAACAGATTGCGGTCAATGCGGCGGTCACTGCCGGATTGCGGCCCACCGATCTGATGATTGAAGACAATGGTCCGCTGACGGGTCGGGTCAGACTCTCAGAGAAAACCGGTGCCGACATCAATCTCCATATCGAGAGTGAATGCGGTGCGATTATCGCAACGGTATCGCGTGAGACACAAGTGGGTCAAGGTGACACATTGCGTTTGGGAATCAACCCCAAAAAACTGCATCTTTTTGATCATACCCGTGGTTTATCACTGCGCAATACACGCGTCGCGTGATCGAAATTCCATCGCGGTATCTGATGACGCAGTATCCTGCCCCGACGACCGGTTTCACAACATGATCGATCTGCCAGCATTCTCATCCCGCGGCTACTGACATTCAGGCAGCATCATTACTCTTGCGTCTTGTGATGCTGATGCCTAGACAGATTTCCGCCGGATTGTATGATCAGGATGGATTTGAATGGCAAAATCGCGCCGGGCCAAAGGGGCCAACATTTTTGTTTGGATTCTACTGGGCCTGTTGATTCTCGGGCTTGCCGGGTTCGGTATCGGCAATTTCACCAATTCAGTCTCAACGATTGGGGCCGTTGGTGATGAAGAAATCACCGTGGATGACTACTATCAGCAATTGCAAGAAGAAATCAATGTCTATGCACGCCTCACCGGACAGCGCTTGACAGGAAACCAGGCTGTGCGTTCAGGACTGGGACAACGGGCCCTTGAAACCCTGGTTCTCGAGGCGGCAATCGACAATGAAGCTGCAGATGTCGGAATTTCAGTCAGCGACGAGACCATTTTTACCGTCCTCTCGGCAATGCCGCAATTTCGTGGTGACGACGGGACCTTTAACCGCGACTCTTACAATTTTGTCCTTGATCGTCTTGGCTTGACAGCTGCAGAATTCGACCTGGATATACGTCAGGCTGAAACCCGCGCCCTGATCGAAACGACCGTCAGTGGGGGCATCCCACCCTCCGAACCACTGGTTTCGCATCTGATGGACTATTATCTCACAAGCCGTGAAGTCACCTGGGCAGCAATCCCCGATGAAATCGTCGCAAATGATATTCCCGAACCGGGTGAGGAGGATTTACGCCGTTACTATAACGAGAACGAACCTGAATTCACGCGGCCAGAGATCCGGCACCTCACCGTCGCATGGATCAACCCGGACATGATTGCTGACACGGACGCAATTCCCGAGTCGCGTGTTCGTGACCTCTACGACCAGCGTCAGACCGAGTTTTCTCGCCCGGAGCGCAGGGATATTTCCCGGCTGGTATTTCCCGATCTGCAACAGGCACAGGCGGCAAAGGAGCGGCTTGATACAAGCGACATCACGTATGAAGAACTGGCCAGTGACATGGGCGTTGTCCTTGCTGACATCTCACTCGGACCCGTGACGCGTGAAACCTTGACCGATGCGGCTGCTGACGCCATCTTCACCAGCGAGTCGGCTGAAATCGTCGGGCCGGTCGAATCCACTCTCGGCCCGGCTTTGTTTCAGATCAATGCCATTCTTGGTGCACATTTCACACCTTTTGAGGTCGCCAAGGACGGGCTGGCAAGAGAGCTGGCTCTGGAAGATGCACAATCTGCAATTGTCAGCAACATCTCCGGTTACGAAGACCTGCTGGCCGGCGGTGCAACGATTGAGGAACTTGCGTCCGAAACAGAGTTGCGTTTGGAAACAATCGATTTCGACGAGAATGTAACAGCAGGCATTGCCGGTTTCGCCGCTTTCCGCAATGCGGCCTTGGCGGCGACTGCCGACGACTTCCCGGAAATTACCGAGCTTCCAGGAGGTGGACTGTTTGCCTTGCGTCTTGATCGAATCAGTGAACCTGAACTGCAGCCATTCGACGACGTCCGGAACGAGGTCATTGCCGGATGGAATACGCAAATTGTCGCAGAGAAACTGGAGGCGCGAGCTCGCGAAATTGCCGATGCAATGAATACGGGAAGCACGTTTGCCGATTTTGCGCTATCCGGCACGACTGCGGAGGCTGTCACGCGCACCGGTTTTTTTCCAGATGTACCAGCAACGCTTGTTGAAACTGCATTTGCGGCAGATATCGGCGACACCTCCGTCTATGGATTTGGCAGAGAGTGGGGCGTGCTGTATGTCCGGTCTGAAACGCCTTTTGACGAATCAAGCGAGAATGCCGCGCAAACTCTCAACGCATTGAACACACAGTTAACCGCTGCAATCGCCCGAGATACAATCGCCCTCTACAGTAACCAGGTGCGGCTTGAGGCCGGATTGCAACTCGAGTTGGAAGTGATTGATGCCATCCACGCACAGCTTCCCTGAATATCCCGACTATGGCAATTTTTCCCTCCTTTTCAGAATTTAAGACAGAATTTCAGGGCGGGCAGAACCAGGTTGTTTATGCTCCGCTCGCCGCCGATCTCGATACCCCGGTATCTCTGATGCACAAGCTGACTGGTGCTGCCAACTATAGTTTCATCCTGGAATCGGTGACCGGCGGCGAGATACGCGGACGCTATTCCATAATCGGGATGGATCCAGACGTGGTCTGGAAATGTCATGACGGCATCGCGCGAATCAGCTGTGACCAAGAGTCCAGCTTCAAGCGATGGATCGATGAAGCGGATGCCCCCTTCACGTCTCTCAGACATCTCATAAAACGCAGTCGCATTGACCTGCCGACGGATCTGCCGGCAAGTTCAGCCGGTCTGTTCGGCTATCTTGGCTACGACATGGTCCGTCTCGTGGAAGATCTTCCGCAAATCAATCCGGATCCCTTGAATCTTCCCGATGCCATACTTTTTCGACCCACAATCATCGCTGTTCTCGATGGCGTTAAAAGCGAGGTTATAGTGGTCAGTCCAGCCTGGGCTGACAGCGGTCTCAATGCTCAGGATGCTTTTGATCAGGCCCGCGAACGTGTCTTGAATGCCGTGCAGAAAATTGAATCACGCCAGGAGCCACAAAAACGCAATCTTGGCACACCCCGCGCATTGCGGGATCCGATATCCAACCTTTCGCGGGAGACATACAGGGAGGTCGTTGACCGCGCCAAGCACTATATTCGCGCCGGCGACGTCTTTCAGGTCGTGCCGAGCCAGCGCTGGAAACAGGAATTTGATTTGCCACCCTTTGCGCTTTACCGTGCCTTGCGGCGCACGAATCCATCACCTTTCATGTTCTTCTTCAATTTTGGTGACTTCCAGATCATCGGTGCCAGTCCAGAAATTCTTGTCCGCGTCTTTGACCGTGAGATTACCCTGCGCCCGATTGCCGGAACAAGGCCACGCGGCGCAGACCCGGCAGAAGACCAACAGCTTGCCGACGAACTCCTGGGAGACGCAAAAGAACGTGCCGAACATCTGATGCTTCTGGATCTCGGAAGAAACGATGTCGGGCGTGTCAGTCGAATCGGTACCGTTCGCCCGACCGAGACTTTCGTGATCGAACGCTACTCGCATGTCATGCATATTGCTTCCAATGTCACTGGAGAATTGGCTGAGGGCGAGGATGCCCTCTCGGCGTTGCTTGCCGGACTGCCAGCGGGCACGGTGGCCGGCGCTCCCAAAGTACGCGCGATGGAGATCATTGATGAACTTGAGCCCGAAAAACGCGGTGTTTATGCAGGCGGCGTTGGATATTTCTCGGCGAATGGCGACATGGATATGTGCATCGCGCTGCGCACTGCAGTTCTCAAGGATCGTCATCTCTACATTCAGGCGGGTGGCGGAATCGTGCACGACAGTGACCCGGATGTGGAATGGAAAGAAACTGTCGACAAGTCCCGGGCCCTGAGACGCGCCGCGGAAAATGCCGCTATGTTCACCGGATACGACACATCAATTGGCGATGGGTTGAAGAATTGAGAAGCGTGCAATGATTCTGCTGATCGACAATTATGACAGTTTCACTTTTAACCTCGTCCAGTATCTTGGAGAACTCGGCGCAGAACCAAAAGTCTATCGCAATGATGCCATCAGTTGTGAACAGGCAATGCGCATGGATCCCGATGCTATCGTCCTGTCTCCAGGCCCTTGCGACCCTGACAAGGCCGGAATCTGTCTGGAACTCGTGGCCACAGCGGCCCAGGCTCAACTGCCGCTATTTGGTGTTTGCCTCGGCCATCAGGCAATCGGCCAGGCATTTGGCGGTGAAATCGTACAATGCCACGAAATTATCCACGGAAAGATTTCCGAAATTCATCACAATGGTGATTTCCTGTTCGCTGACCTGCTCAATCCGTTTTCAGCGACTCGTTACCATTCCCTGACGATTGCCCGGGATTCGCTGCCTGATGAGCTTGAGATAACCGCCTGGACGGTCGACCGCGTTATCATGGGAATCAAGCACAGATCGCTACCAATCTATGGTGTGCAATTCCACCCTGAGAGTATTGAAACAAAAGACGGGCATGCCATTCTCCGCCAATTCTTGCAGACAGTGAGAGAGCGGGATGCGTAATCGACTTCAACCTTATATTGTCGCTGCATGCGCGCGTCCGCTGCAGACAACAGAAGCCGAGGATGCCTTCAATCTGATGATGGACGGCGCAGCAACGGATGCCCAAATCTCTGGTCTTCTTGTGGCCTTGCGTATGCGCGGTGAAACAGTCGATGAGATTGCCGCTGCAGCGCGCGTCATGCGCGCGAAATGCAGGCCGGTCAAGGCACCCGATCATGCGATTGACGTGGTCGGGACCGGTGGCGACGGCAAGGGAACTCTCAACATCTCGACAGCGACCGCAATCGTGGTCGCCGCTGCCGGGATTCCCGTGGCCAAACATGGAAATCGTGGGATTTCATCGCAATCAGGTGCAGCCGATCTCCTGTCGCAGCTTGGGGTTAATGTCATGGCTGAACCGGAAATCACCGAGAAAGCCCTCAGGACCGTATCGATTGGCTTTATGATGGCTCCGGTGCACCATCCGGCCATGCGTCATGTTATGGCGGCGCGGCAGGAACTCGGAATGCGCACGATCTTCAATATACTGGGCCCGTTGACCAATCCCGCCGGTGTTCGCAGGCAATTGACCGGTGCTTATTCACGTGATTTGCTTCGCCCCATGGCGGAGACTCTGGGTCTTCTGGGGACGAAACGCGCGTGGCTCGTTCATGGAAAAGACGGGACCGATGAAGTTTCCATTTGTGGGACAACCGATGTGGTCGAACTGCATCATCAGGAACTGACAGAATTCACCATTGATCCTGAGGATGCAGGATTGAAGCGCCATGACATGTCAGAGATTTCCGGCGGCAGCCCGGGCGAGAATTTGGCAGCACTGGAACGGTTGCTGGACGGCGAACGGTTTGCGTACCGCGATGCCGTCCTGTTAAACGGTGCCGCATCCCTGATTGTCGCCGGAGACGTTGATTCATTATCCTTGGGGGTTGAACGATGTCGCGATGCCATTGATTCAGGTCGGGCAAAATCCTGCGCAAGGCAGCTCGCGCAAGTCACCACGGCCGATTGATCGATGACCACCGTTCTGGATCGCATCGCCAGTTACAAACGCGACGAGGTCAAAGAAGCCAAGGCCGCGCGACCTCTCAGTGCCATTCGGGAGATGGTTGCCGACACGCCGCCGCCCAAGGCTTTTCATTCAGCCCTCAGCGTTGCCACAGAGACAGGCTTTGGGCTGATCACGGAAATCAAGAAGGCGAGTCCATCAAAAGGCGTGATTTGTGCAGATTTTGCCCCATGTGAAGTCGCCGCTGCTTATCAGCGTGGCGGTGCCACCTGTCTGTCGATCCTGACCGATGGACCGAGCTTTCAGGGATCCCTTGAGGATTTACGCAGGGTCGCTCTCGAGACGCCATTGCCGTGCCTGCGCAAGGACTTCCTGCTCGATCCCTATCAGGTCTGGGAGTCGCGCATCGCCGGCGCCGATTGCATCCTGCTGATCATGGCGATGCTTTCTGACTCGATGGCCCGGGAAATTGAGGAGGCCGCAATTGAATGCGGAATGGATTGCCTTGTTGAGGTTCACAATGCCGAAGAATTGGCGCGAGCCAAGACACTGAAATCCCGTCTTATTGGTGTCAACAACCGGGATTTGCGAGATTTTTCCGTCTCGCTGTCAACGACGATCGAACTGTTGCCTTTCATGCCGCCTGAATCGCTGGTAGTCGCCGAGTCCGGCCTGTCGTACCGCGATGATTTGAATCATCTCGCTGCCGTCGGGGTTCGCTGCTTCTTGATTGGCGAAAGTCTGATGCGCGCTGTCGATCGCGAAATGGCCGTGCATAACCTGTTAAATCCACCCTTTCGTGCAAGGTCAGGTGATGAGCCGTTTGACTCACATCGATAACGCTGGTGATACCCGGATGGTCGATGTCTCGGGCAAGGATATCACGGAGCGTATAGCCATTGCCCGCGGCCATGTTGCGCTGGATTCTGCCCTGTTCGACATCATCAAGTGCCAGTCGGCAAAAAAAGGCGATGTTCTGTCTGTCGCACAACTGGCCGGAATCATGGGTGCAAAACAGACCTCATCGCTGATTCCGCTATGTCACCCCCTGCCCCTTTTGAATGTCGAGGTTGTTCTTCGCCCTGTTGATTCACCGCCACGGGTCGAAATTGAAGCGCGGGTGCGAACCACCGGGCGCACGGGTGTTGAAATGGAAGCGCTGACTGCGGTCTCGATCGCTGCCCTGACAGTCTACGATATGGTCAAGTCTGCTGGCCACGGAATGGAGATCAGGAATATTCGGCTGGTTGTTAAGGAAGGTGGAAAGTCCGGGCGGTTTGTGAGGGAAGCGGATGATCACCACTGAAGAGGCGCTGCGACGACTCTTTCATCTCATCAGACCCATTGACGACATCGAAACGGTCCCTCTGATCGAGGCTGTGGGTCGCGTGCTGGCAAAACCGGTTGTCAGCAACCGCAACCAACCACCTTTTGCGGTATCGGCGATGGATGGTTTTGCTGTCCGCGACGGAGATGCTGTCAAAGATGCCTGTCTCGAGATTATCGGCGAATCGGCTGCCGGGCGCGGTTGCAACCAGACAGTCAGGGCAGGGCAAGCCGTGCGGATCTTTACGGGTGCGCCGGTGCCAAGCGGAGCGGATCGCATCGTCCTGCAAGAAGATGCTCGTATGGAGGATGGTGAGGTGACCATCACGGGGGCACCGGGCAGCACGCCTCATATTCGCGCGACCGGGATTGATTTTTGCGTCGGCGCTGAGATTCCACCCCGTCAGATCCTGAAAGCAGACCTGATCTCTCTGATCGCGGCAATGAATGTGGCCACGGTCGACATTGTACGACGACCTGAAGTTGCCATCATCGCAACCGGAAATGAGCTCCGTATGCCCGGTCATTCATCCGGGGCCGACGACATTATTGCCTCCTCGATTTTCGGTCTGGCCGCATTGCTCAAACTGGCCGGTGCGGTCCCACATATCCTTCCCATTGCGCAGGACAATTTGTCATCGCTGCAGAACTGTCTCGAAATGGCACACGCAGCTGATCTCATCGTCACTTTGGGCGGCGCATCGGTGGGCGACCATGATCTGGTTATTCCTGCAGCGAGAGAGATGGGTTTTGAACTTGCATTTCATAAAGTGGCAATGCGTCCCGGCAAGCCGGTTTTTGCCGCGTCATCGCGCAACGGACAGCCACTTGTTGGCCTGCCAGGAAATCCGGTCTCGGCGATGGTGTGCAGCCGGATACTGCTCTGGCCTGCAATTGGTGCCTTGCGGCATCTTGGTCAACATCCTGTGCAAAAAAGAAAAGCGCGGCTGGCGACCGCGGTGACATCCAATGGGCCGCGTGAGCATTTTATGCGTGCCGCCTGGCAGCACCGTCGAACCAGCGATCCGCCGCTCGAGATTTTTGGGCAACAGGACAGTTCACTGGTCAGCGTGATGGCGCAAGCCGACGCTTTGGTGGTCCGCCCACCCTTCGACCCCGACCGTGCCGCTGGCGACTGGGTCGAATATATTGACCTCAGATCTCCACTTGACACATATTATGAACAGTTATAGAACACTTGTCTATCAGGTACAAACAATAGTGGTAGAAAGGTGGAAAATATGCTGACCAAACGCCAACTTGATTTGTTGAAGTATATTGACAACCAGACCAAAATGAACGGTTACGCGCCTTCCTTTGATGAAATGAGAGAGGCAATGAAGTTGAAATCGAAATCGGGAGTTCATCGCCTGATCACAGCTCTGGTGGAACGCGGTTATTTGCAGCGTCTGGAAAACCGTGCACGCGCGCTCGAAGTGGTTCGATTTCCCACAGGGACTGTGACCGCACATGCTCCGGCCAATATCCCCGCCATATCAACGCCATTCGACTGGCCTGCAGCAGAAGCGATGGGTGATACTATGGTGCCGTTGATGGGGCGTATTGCCGCAGGTTCGCCGATTGAGGCAATCAGCACCAAAGAAAGTGACATTGCGGTTCCGCCCGATCTGGTCAGTGGTATCGGTGAACATTTTGCACTCAAGGTTGTTGGTGATTCAATGATCGAGGTTGGAATTTTTGATAACGACACAGTGATCATTCGCCGTCAGGACACCGCTGACAATGGCGAAATTATCGTGGCGCTGATACGGGGTGAGGAAGCAACCTTGAAACGGTTGCGCTGTCGCGGTCGTTCAATTGCCCTGGAAGCCGCCAATCCCGAATACGAAACACGCATGTATCGCGCCGATGAAATTAAGGTACAAGGCCGCCTCGTCGGACTGTTAAGAAGTTATTGATGTCCATGAATGTCTTCGGCGCGTGGCATCGTGCCTCAACCAAGATGGTACCTGTCAGGTAATATGAAGGTGAAGGTGCACAGCAAGTGACTTCCTCGATGAATGTGGTCACCCGGTTCGCGCCTTCGCCAACCGGGCTGTTGCATATCGGCGGCGCGCGTACAGCCCTTTTCAACTGGCTCTATGCCCGTGGGCGCAGTGGAAAGTTTCTTCTGCGTATCGAGGATACTGACCAGGCACGCCAGCAGGAAGGGGCAGAAGCACATATTGTTGAAGGGTTAAGGTGGCTGGGTCTTGACTGGGATGGCCCGCCCATCAGTCAGCGTGGGCGATACGAGCGCCATCAACAGGCGGCACATTCCTTAATCGAATCCGGTGCCGCCTATAAATGTTTCTCTGACCCGACTGAGATCGAAAACATTCGTACGGCTGCCAAGGAAAAAACCGGAAACTTTCATTTTCGCAGTCCATGGCGTGATACCGACAGCGCCGATCATCCTAACAGACCTTTCTGCGTTCGGCTGAAACTTCCTGAAATTGGGGAGACAATGGTCAGTGATGTCGTGCATGGCAATATCAGCTGGAACAATGCCCAGTTTGACGATCTGGTCATTCTGCGCAGCGATGGCAGTCCGACCTATAATTTTGCGGTGGTGGTTGACGATCATGACATGGAGGTCACGCATGTCATTCGGGGGGATGATCATTTGAATAACACACCACGTCAGCAGTTTGTCTATGAAGCCTTCGGTTGGACATTACCGACATTTGCACATGTGCCGTTGCTCCATGATGAGCAAGGAAAGAAACTGACCAAACGCGGCCGCGCGACGGGGCTGGATGAATATGTGGAAGCAGGTATTCCCCCCGAGGCTATGCGGAACTACTTGGCGCGACTGGGATGGAGCCATGGTGATGATGAGTTGTTCACCACCCAGCAAGCCCTCTCGTGGTTTGATCTTGGCGGGCTTCGTAAGTCTTCGGCACGGTTGGATTATGACAAATTGTTGAGTCTGTCGCGTGCGCACCTTGCCGCTTGCGATGATGACATTATTGTCAACATGTTGGATGAATTTCGGACCCGGAGCGGCAGGCCTGCCCTTGATCGGGATCTCCGTGTGCGGGTGGTCACAGCAATTGGCCTACTCAAGTCCCGGGCCAGGTCTTTCATGGATCTGGATTCGCAACTCGGTTTTTTGGAACTGGTCCGCCCGATTTCGCTGGACGACGATGCCGAACAGATTCTTGATGCGGGCGGGCAGACATTACTCAGCAAACTCATGGCACGACTTGAAAAGACAAACTGGTCCGCCGATGAACTGGATGCCACCATTCGTGGTACCTGCCGTGATGAATCGGTTGGTTACGCCCGATTTGCGCGTCCCCTGCGGGCGGCTCTGACGGGTCGGACCCAAGCTCCCGGTGTCATTGAGATGATGCTGGCGCTCGGCCGCTCTGAAACAATCGCACGAATTCATGATGTGATACCATTCCGCGAAAGTTCCATAAGTTCAGACCCGTAGGCAACACGACTGGTCTTTCATACAGCTTGACCAAAAATCGGCGTCGCAACGAATGAGGACCTTCGGGAAATGGGATGATCAGGTTTCAAGCGCAATCACACCCCTGCCCCAACCTACGATCAGCTCACCGCTCTGCGCGGGTTTTCGAGAACGGAAACAGATCGCGTTATGAAGATCGGGCACGAATCAGGATGGCTCTGCTTGGCTTTTCGCAGTTGGAAGCAACACCATATTCATGATTGTTTCCAGGTTGAAGGTGAGCCTCTCGTTGAGGGCTTCGGGTGTCATATAGGGTCGCTCAAACAGGATCTCACCCGAGTGGCGATTGGTCAGATAGTAATAACCAATCGCGGCAATGGTAATGTTGAGTTGGACCGGATCAATGCCAGGGCGAAAAATTCCCTCGGCGACACCGCGTTCGAGAATGTGCCGAACCATATCGACGAATTGTCGACTCGCCTGCCGCAAACGCGTGGAACCCTTGAGGTGTCGCGCCTTGTGAAGGTTGGCACTGTTGACGAGCGTGATGAATTCTGGGTTTTTGAGATAGTAATCCCAGGTAAATTGCACAAGCATCTCCAAGGCTTCGCGAGGTGCCATCATCGAAAGATTCAGGGACTGTTCGGCAGCTCGGATGTCAAGATAGGCATCTTCCAGAACAGCGCAGAATAAATTCTCCTTGCTGCCAAAATAGTGATAGATCATGCGTTTGTTGGCCACGGCACGATTGGCGATCTTGTCAATGCGGGCACCGGCAAGCCCAAGACGGGCAAACTCATGTTTGGCAGCCTTCAGGATCCGAGCCTTGGTGGCTTCTGCATTGCGCTTCGGTCTGGTCGACGTCTGCATATTGTGCTGCTCTCCCTACCACCGAAAGCCCCCCGGGTTGCATCATCACCCCGCCATATCCTCGCAGCGCGACTTTATCCTGATTTGGTGTTCAACGGCAAATTGTTTGATACGAAACGGGTTGATACAAGGAACACAGAGCTGGTTGATATTGACTGCGACAAGTTTCCACTTCAGTGGAAATCAACGGATGATCACCGTGACCAAAACTCTTGACGGAATGGCGATTGTCGGGGCGTCACGAGTTGTATTCCCACTGCTTGGCCGTTGTCAAAACGGATCGATGCGGATCGAATCCAGAACAGTCGCACTGATCTGCATGATGGCATTTTACACGTTAATAACAATGAGAGGAGCGAAAGCCCCGAAAATCCTTGGCTAATTTCGTTGGGAGCACGACCAATCTCCCAGATTTTCAGGGTCATATGATACTTTTGGGATCACATGACAAAAGAATCATTGATCATCAATCAATTCGCAAAAAATAATAGACGCGGACTCAATGATTCACCCTGATCAAACCACAGAAATCACCGGCGGCGGATAATCGACTCTTCATCCCGGACAAACATTGTTGATATTCAATACCTTAAAAATAAATGTCAAGCTGCAAATTTCTCCTTGCAACGACAATCTGTTGTATCGTGGATCAATTGCGGCACGGGATGGTATCAGCGATCACCAATTCCGAGGCACTGAGTCGATCAGTTGCCGTGCCTTTCGGGTTGACACCTGTCGATCAACGCTGTCTGCTCTGGTAAGGATTAAAAAGTCGCCTAACCGCGACAAGAATTTTGGAGATACATGATGAACAGAACGATTATCGGATCACTCCTCGCCACCGCCGTGGGTCTTGGAAGCACAGCGATGGCGCAGGAATTTGTTTCAATCGGCACCGGAGGAGTTACCGGTGTCTACTATCCAACCGGAGGTGCCATTTGCCGTCTTGTCAACAAGTCGCGCAAGGAACACGGGATTCGGTGTGCAGTCGAATCGACGGGCGGATCGGTCTACAATATCAATACAATCAAGGCGGGTGAGCTGGAATTCGGCGTTGCACAATCCGATTGGCAACACCATGCCTATCATGGAACATCCAGATTTGCCGACAATCCGTTCCCGGGAATTCGTTCCGTGTTTTCTGTGCATCCTGAACCATTCACACTTGTTGTGCGCGGTGACAGCGGCATTGCCGGATTCGAGGATCTTCGGGGCAAGCGAGTCAATATCGGTAACCCCGGTTCCGGTCAGCGTGCGACGATGGAAGTTGTCATGGATGCTTTCGGTATCAATGCTGGTGATCTGGCACTCGCAACCGAATACAAGGGCTCGGAAATGGCCGCGCAACTTTGTGACGGCAACATCGATGCGATGATCTATACGATCGGCCACCCGGCGGCGGCGATCAAGGAAGCAACCACGACTTGTGATGCGAAGCTCGTGTCGGTCACCGGGGAACCCATTGACAGGCTCGTCGCCGACAATCCTTTCTATCGCAAAGCCACGATTCCTGGTGGCATGTACGCTGGTACCGACACTGACACCGAAACCTTTGGTGTTGGCGCGACCTTTGTCACCTCGGAGTCAATCTCGGATGAGGCCGTTTATATCGTTGCCAAATCGGTCATGGAAAATATTGACGATTTCCGGCAGTTGCATCCGGCTTTTGCCAATCTCAAGATTGAAGAAATGGTGCAGGATGGTCTGAGTGCACCGTTGCATCCCGGTGCCGCGCGCGCTTACCGGGAGCTCGGACTGATCAACTGATCCGTTCGTCTTTGAACGATGTTCCGGCGCGCCAGAAAATTGGAGCGCCGGCTTCTCCATGACGTGCAACCGACAGCACCCAGATGAGTGACCCGTCGAGTGCAGATCGAAGCGCTGACCAAATCGCTGAAGAGGCGGATATTGGGGCACGCAGCGCCGAAGGATGGCAGGGCCGGCTGATCGTCATAATCTGTATTTCCTGGTCCTTGTTTCAGCTCTATATTGCCTCGAAACTGCCGGGAATTCTTGCCCAGTCGACCGGGGTGGGCATGTTCGCAAATGTTGTTGCGCAGGCGAGGTTTATTCACCTGTCATTCGCAATCGCACTGGCAACTTTCGCGTTTCCGTTATTCAAAAGTTCATCGCGCAGACGTATCCCGATCTATGACTGGGTGCTCATGACGCTCGGTGTGGCTTCCTGCCTGTACCTTTTGATTTTCCGATTTGAGATTGCCGCAAGGCCGGGACTCTGGAGTCAACAGGACATCATCATGTCCGCGATCGGAATGACGGTCCTGATGATTTCCGTCTATCGGACACTGGGCCTGCCGCTGGTCGTTATCGCGGGTTCTTTCATTCTCTTTGCATTCTTTGGCGGAAATTCAGAGTGGGTCCGCAATACAACCAATTACGATGGTGCTTCGTTGAGCAAGGCCCTGGGACATTACTGGATGCAAACTGAAGGTGTTTTTGGCGTGGCGCTGGGTGTGTCGACCTCCATGATCTTTCTGTTTGTCCTGTTTGGCGCACTTCTTGATCGTGCCGGTGGTGGAAACTGGTTCATCAAGGTGGCGGTCGCATTACTTGGAGCCTTGCGAGGCGGCCCCGCGAAAGCATCCGTTCTGAGTTCAATGATGACCGGAATGATTTCTGGTTCCTCCATTGCCAATACAGTTACGACAGGCACCTTCACCATTCCATTGATGAAGAGAATTGGTTTTCCGGCAGAAAAGGCAGGAGCCGTTGAAGTGGCTTCATCAACCAATGGGCAATTGACTCCACCGGTGATGGGAGCCGCTGCATTCCTCATGGTGGAGTATGTCAATATTCCCTATATCGATGTCATCAAACACGCTTTTCTTCCGGCAGTGATTAGTTACATCGCGTTGCTCTATATTGTCCATCTTGAGAGCCTTAAGATGGGATTGTCCGGGCTGAAGAAGCAGGGACGAAAGATCAACGTGCTGATGATCCTCATTCTTTTCCTGTCAGGATTCATCCTGCTCGCAATATGCACTTTTCTGATGATCGGACTTCGGTCCCTTCTCGAGCCCTTCATGGGCGAGACGGTCTTCACCGCGGTTGGTCTGTTGGCCATTGCCTATGTGGCTCTGGTTTATGCCGCCTCGAGATTTCCTGATATTGCCGTCGATGACCTCACGGTACCGTTACCCGATGCGCCGCGTCTCACGCCGACACTGATTGGTGGTGCCTATTTTGCGCTTCCAATACTGGCCCTCGTGTGGAACCTGATGGTGCGGACTGACAGTCTTGACCGTCTTTCTCCAGCACTTTCAGCATTTTGGGCGACGGTATTCATGATTGTCGTCGCACTGTCGCACCGCCCGCTCAAATCGTACTTTCGTGGCGATGGTCATTTGGGCAGGGAAACCAGACGGGGTTGGGACGACTTTATCAACGGACTTATCCTCGGTGCTCGCAACATGATTGGAATTGGCGTGGCTACAGGTGCGGCCGGAATCATCGTCGGGACCATTTCACTGACCGGTGCACACCAAATCATCGGTCAGGTGATTGAGACCATTGCTGGCGGTAACTTGATCATTCTGCTGGTGCTCGTTGCCGTCTTGTCACTGATTCTTGGCATGGGATTGCCGACAACCGCCAACTATATCGTTGTGTCCAGCCTGATGGCTCCGGTAATCGTTTCTGTCGGCGCACAGTCTGGACTCATTGTTCCGCTCATCGCGGTTCACATGTTTGTTTTTTACTTTGGTATCCTTGCCGATGACACGCCCCCTGTCGGCCTGGCGGCTTATGCTGCCGCTGCAATTTCGCGGGGAGATCCCATCAAGACAGGTGTTCAGGGCTTTGCCTATGACATTCGAACAGCACTGCTTCCATTCCTGTTTATTTTCAATACCGATCTCCTGTTGATCGATGTGGGACCATTAAAGTCAATATTGGTCTTTTTTATCGCGCTGACCGCAATGCTGCTGTTCGCCGCGGCGACTCAGGGTTACTTCATCGCGAAGTCGAGATACTGGGAGACAGCAACCCTGCTGTTAATCGCATTCATGCTGTTCCGCCCGGGCTTTTTTCTTGACCAAATCAGCGACCGTTATACCCAGGCTGAGGGCCCTGCCATCTTCGGGCTGATGGGTGAGGCAACAACCGGCACGGGCATCCGTTTAACCGTCAATGGTCCCGACTTTGACACCGGAGATTTGCGACCCGTCGTCATCGAAATCGCGGCAGTGGCCGGTGATGCCGCGGCGGCATTGACCCATCACGGGCTGACAGTGATTGAAGATGGAAACACCCTCATTCTTGATGAACCGTTTCCGGGGACACCTTTTTTCGAGACACTGAGCCTCGAATACGACTTTTACGGTGATCTGCCGGTTGAAATTATCCTTGCCGAGATTGAAAACAATCGGCCCCCGAAGGAGTTGTTTTTCATCCCGGCACTCATGCTTTTGGCAGGAATCGTCCTCATACAAAGACGACGTGCAAAGCAACCACCTTTCTGAGCTCTTGGCTATGGCCCGTCAATCAATCTGAGAATTTGTGGCAATCCGGGTGAGAATCCGAGGGTAAGGCGGATATCCCATCCGCATCGCTCATACCCTGTCGTCCCGGCTTGATGTTTTTGACCCTCATCACAGATCCTAAAAAATATGTCAATATTTAGGTACACAACCCGACCTGTAATGTCCTGTTGAAAGGCCACCGGAGCTTCACCCGGCATAACACCCCATCACTGCCAGCCCTGACCATCCGAAACTATAAGAAATGCAGCATAACCCTGCGATTCTCTGGAGTTTCCAGATCCGTATTTTACACTTGACAACAAACCGGTTTGTATGTAACCATTTAGATACTTATAGTCTGCAGAATTGGTTGTTTTCCCTGCAAACATGTTTTTTAGAAAGGATAACGGCATGTCATTCATCAAGAGATTCATCGAGGCAGAAACCGCGTCGCGGCGAAATTTTCTGCTGGCTGGAGCTTACGGAATCACCGGTGCAGCGGCACTGCGTATGTTCGGGCCTTCCCCCATCATGGCAATGACCTACGACGAACCGACGATTGCCTGGAGTTACCGCAATCGCACCAATCCCTACTGGAACGAAATTGTCTCGGGCGGGGAGGCCTTCGTGGAAAGCCTTGGTAAGTCCAAAGATGACCTGACACATCTGATCAATGAGGGATCGTCCGAAAAATCCCTGGCCGATGTCAAGGCACTGCTGGCGAAGACAGATGGAAAATTGGCTCTGGCCATTGATACCAACGATGCTCCCAACGCCCGACCGGTGGTGGAAGCCTGCGTCGAGGCTGGTGCCTTTGTGTCAACGCTCTGGAACAAGACCGATGACCTTCACCCCTGGGATTTTGGTGACAATTATGTCAGCCACATGAGCTGGTCCGACGAAGGCCCGGCTGAGCAGACAGCACGCATTTTGCTTGACGCCATGGGCGGCAAAGGCGGTGTGGTCCATCTCGGCGGTATTGCCTCCAACAATCCGGCGATTGAGCGTTTGAATGGTCTAAAAAACGCGTTGAAAGATTATCCGGATGTTGAACTGCTTGATGCCCAGCCTGCGGACTGGGATACGCAGAAGGCCAATCAGGTCATGCAGGGTTTCATCACACGATATGGTGATGAAATCACCGGTGTGCATTGTGCCAATGATACCATTGGTTACGGTGTTCTCGAAGCCTTACGGGCCGAGGGTATGGATGTGCCAATTGTGACTTATGATGGCAATCCGCAGGCGGTTGATCTCGTTGCGGAAGGCAAGATCCTGGCCACGGTCTTCACCAATCCGCACTGGGGTGGCGGCATAACGGCTTCACTGGCCTACCATGCTGCCGTCGGTCATTTCAAACCGTCCGAAGAACCGGCCGAACATCGGGAGTTTTACGGGCCAACGATCTTCATTACGCCGGCAGATGCCCAAGAGTTCAAGACAAACTATCTGGATAATGTTCCAACCTACGACTGGACAGATTTCTGGGGCCCTTCGAATGGCCAAATCATGTACAAGTAACCTCTGAGCACAGGGCACGGAATGGCAATGTCCGTGCCCATATTCCAGCGGGTCCGCGTTGTGGATCATCGGCAGGCGTTTCACGAAAATGACTCTGCGTCACAACGGTAGGATCAATGGCTGACATGGCATCAGATAGTGCGCTCTATTCAGCATTATGATACGTGATATCATCGTCAAATGGGCCCCACTGCTCGTCCTGGTTTTCCTTGTTCTGCTTTTTCCTATCTTCGAATGGCTGGAGGATTTTCGCGCGGGAAAGGACCATATTTATCTCCTCGACTCACGTTTCTTTTCCGTTCGGAATGCCTCCCGCATTGCCGTTGCGGCGACACCCGGCCTCATGGTCGCCATTGGGGTCACTTTCATTATCATCATGGGTTCCATCGACCTCTCGATGGAAGGCAGTGTCTCGATTAGTGCTGTCATATTTGCTTTTGCCTTTCTTGCCCTTGGTGGAACGCTCCTGAGTTGGGCGTGGTTGGCCATTCCAGCAGCGATGCTCGTCGGGGCCGGAATCGGTTTCGTCAATGGTCTGGTCCACGTTGTCTTTCGGATTCCCTCGTTCATGGTATCACTGGCCATGGGGTTCGTTGGGACCGGATTGGCTCTCGTTCTCACCGGTGGCGACCGTATCCGTATTGAAGACGAGGTCTTTCGCTCACTTCTGACCGTACGCTGGCTCAATTTTCCGATCATGTGCTACGTCGCTCTGCTCGCGCTGTTGGTTGCCTGGTTCATCCAGTCCCACACGACTTTGGGACGGAATTTCTATGCGATCGGTGGAGGTGAAGAGTTGGCGCAAGCCAGCGGATTGAATGTCGCACGGATCCGGGTGCTCGGATTTGCCCTGGCCGGTGTCTTTTTTGCACTGGGTGCCCTTATGGCCGTCGGCCGGATTGGAATTGCCGAAACAGCAACCGGCAACAATTTCATGTTCATCTCCATTGCCGCTGTCGTGGTGGGAGGAACTGCTCTTTGGGGTGGTATTGGTGGAATTCCCAATACGTTGGTGGGCATTCTGATCGTCTATGTGATTACCAATGGCATGGTGGTGATCGGTCTGCCCAGTTGGCTGCAAGATGGCGTGCTCGGTGTCTTGGTAATTACCGCTGTTGTGCTGTCGACCAGCCGTAAATCGATCAGTTTTGTGAAGTAGGAATAGGCCAGGTGTACCAACTCAAGGCAGTCGATAAACATTTTCCCGGGGTGCATGCCCTGCAGGCTGTCGACTTCGAAGTGCAGCGTGGTGAAATCGTCGGCCTTGTTGGCGAAAATGGTGCTGGAAAATCCACATTGATGAAAGTCATCTACGGCGCTTACCAACCAGATGGCGGAGAAATCAAAATTGACGGCAAAAGAGTGCGATTCCAAAATCCGCGGCAAGCCATGGACCACGGCATTGGAATGGTCTTCCAAGAACAGTCCCTGATACCGAATCTCACGGTCATGGAGAATATTTTCCTCGGTTTCGAAAAGCAGTTCGTGACATTTGGCGTCGTCAGTTGGCGTGCAATGGCGACAGCCGCGCGCGCGCAATTGGCAAAGGTGAAACTTGATATTGACCCGACGACCATCACGTCTGATCTTTCCTTTGCCCAGCGACAACTGGTTGAACTCGTCAAGGTTCTCACCCTGGAGGAACGGATTGATGGGGATCTGGTGATTCTACTCGATGAACCCACCTCGGTTCTGGCGGAGGAAGAGGTGAAGTTGCTGTTCCAGATTGTGAGAGGCCTGACCAAACGCGCCTCTTTTATCTTTGTCAGCCACCGGATTTCCGAGGTTCTCGAACTCTCAGACCGGATCTATATCATGAAGGATGGTGCGGTCGTTGACGTCGTCCATAGCAATGATGCCGATCTGGATGACATTCAGCACAAGATGGTCGGCCGTGAGATCAACAGTGAATATTACCGCGAGCATAAACAACAGGCCTACAACTCAAATGATGTCCTCGTTTCTTTTGACAATGTCGGGCTTCAGGGCAGCTATCGCAACATCTCCTTTGACCTGCATGCTGGTGAAGTCCTGTGCTTGGTCGGCACCGAGGGATCTGGCCGAGAAGCAATCCTGCGCACGGTTTTTGGCCGTGATCCATGCAATGCTGGCCGTGTCAAGATCAAAGGGGAGCCGGTCACCGCTTTCTCGCCAATGGCTGGTGTCAGACGTGGGATTGGTCATGTTCCCCGCGAGCGAAAAATCGAAGGAATTGTCAACGGCATGAATGTCTATGAGAACATGACTCTGGCGCAGATACGCAAATTCGCACGTCTTGGCATCATGAATGTGCCGGCGGAGAAACAGTTGGCCAACGAGTGGATCGAACGGTTGGGGATCAAGACCCCTTCGGTGGCCAAGGATTGCGGTGGACTTTCAGGTGGCAATCAACAGAAGGTTGTTCTTGCCAAATGGCGTTCCAGTGGATCTGATATCCTGTTGCTTGATCATCCGACACGCGGGCTCGACATCGGTGCCAAGGAAGATGTCTATGAGATGATCCGCGAAATGTCGGCGAATGGTGTCGGTATCCTGTTGGCGGCAGATACGCTCGAGGAAGCCATCGGCCTCTCTCATACGATCATCGTTCTGAAAGATGGCGAAATCCAGAAGCGATTTGAATACGCAACGGGATCCAAACCCTCGCTATACGACCTTGTCCACCACATGATCTGACACCATCATGACCCACGAAATTCTCAGACCTCATTTCCCCTGGATCACCTTGGTGGCACTGATAGTCATTGTCGGAATCGCCAATCCTGCCTTCTTTTCGGTCAGCGGCTTTGTCATCCTCATGGCGGATGTCATCCCTCTCTTGATCATGGCCATTGGCATGACTTTTGCGATCTATATCGGGGGTATTGACCTGAGCATTCAGCAGCTTGCCAATATGGTCACGGTCATGACCACAGTCTATCTGGCGCAATTTGGAATCAGTGTAGCGTTGCTGGTGGTTTTGGTTGGTGGCCTCTTTGGAATCATCTCCGGTTTTGTGACCACGCGTCTTTATGTTCCGTCTTTTGTGTCGACACTCGCGATTGGCTTTATCGCCCTTTCGATCGCCAAATGGCTTTCCAACCAGCGCGCCCTCTTCATGGATGCCACTCTCCGTGATGCGCATTTCGGCTGGATGTTCGGCAATACGATGGGAGTTCCTCATGAACTCGTCATTGGTTTGCTTTTGGCGTTCTTTGCCTGGCTCCTGCAAACACGCACACCATTCGGTCGTGCCTTGAAAGCAGTGGGGTCGGGAGAGCTGGCAGCGGTGGCTTCGGGAATCGATGTCGATCGGGTCAAAATTTTTGCCTTTGGCCTCTCCGGCATGTTTGCTGCCTTTGCAGGTCTGATGTTTTCAGTGAAACTCTCAGGCGGCGATGCTCAACTTGCCAATGGGTTTCTCCTTTTGGCCATCGTGGCTGTCCTCGTGGGCGGGACACCACTCACCGGTGGTGTGGGCGGGATCATCAATACCGTGATTGGAACCCTTATCGTGATGGTCATACGCGCAGCGATGGTCTATCTTGAAATCGATGCCACACAGCAGCAGATGATCTTCGGCATCGTACTCATTGTTGCAATCGCTCTCACTATCGATCGCTCCAAACTCCGCAGTGTGGTCAAATGACCGCCGGACAAAAATCTATTCCCATCACATGAGCGCGCTCCGTGTTTCAAATCGTGCCCACGCCAGCAAAAGGACGGCGCAATTTTCGATTGACATTGCACGCACGGGCACCGGCGCATCTGATTTCCATGATTCCTGCGGCGTCCCGACCGCCCATGGTTTGCCAAAAGTCGCCAACCAAGAAGTGATTTGCAATGTTGTCGCCTCGTGATCTCGAAACACAGATCACCTTGTCGTAACCGGAGAAAAAGAATGACAACCGAACTCTACACATCACGACCGCAGGGCAAGATCCCCAACAGCCGGTTCCCGTTGCTGGTGCATCGCAATGCGATTCCCGGAGGTGGTGCGGATGCGGTCAAAGCGCGGTTTCGTGAAAACGGCTGGTCCAACAACTGGGATTATCCCGGCATCTATGAATATGCGCATTTCCACTCAACGACACATGAATGCCTCGGTTGTGCCAGGGGCTGGATGGAATTTAACCTTTCGGTCGGCGAAGGAGGTTGGTCCCGGGTGCGGATTGAGGAAGGCGATGTCATTGTCATGCCGGTCGGGGTCAGCCATGAGAAAGTCATGGCGTCGGAAGACATTCACATGTGCGGCGGCTATCCGGATGGCCGCGACTGGGATGATATTCAGGAAGCCTATCTGAGTGATGAAGATTACCGGCGCGCCTGCAAACGCATCATGATGTTACCGATCCCGGCAAAGGATCCAGCAACTGGGCTTGCCATGCCGGAATGGCATGTCGCACCCTCCTCTGTGGAAGCCGGATGGAATGATTGGCGTACCAGCCTTGATACCACATCCTGACAAAAGAACACCATGATGTCAAAATCTTTGACCCTTCCCGCAAAACCTCGGCAATTTGGGCATTTTATCAATGGGTCTATTGTCCCTGTCGGCAATCGCGACACCCTCATCCGGACATCACCGGCACATGATCGGCCTGTGACCATCATGCCCGTTTGCACACCCACAGACCTCGATGCAGCTGTGATGTCGGCACGTGTTGCCTTCGAAGATCGCCGCTGGTCAGGCCTCGGCGGAGCCGAACGGGCAGGCATCCTCCTCCGGGCCGCCACGATTCTTCGCAGGCGTGTCAACGATATCGCGTATTGGGAGGTGTTGGAAAACGGCAAACCGATCAGTCAGGCCCGCGCCGAAATTCAGGGATGCATTGGCATGTTGGAATATGCCAGTGGCTTGGCACGGTCCTTGCATGGTGATGCATTCAACAATCTTGGTGACGCCATGTTGGGCCTCGTCACACGTGAACCTGTTGGTGTCGTTGGCATCATCACACCCTGGAATTTCCCTTTCCTGATCCTGTGTGAGCGAGTCCCCTACATACTGGCTTCAGGAAACTGTATTGTCGCCAAACCCTCTGAATTCACATCGGCAACGTCCTTGCTCCTCGCCGAAATTCTCACAGAGGCCGGCCTACCCGATGGCGTCTTCAATGTGGTAACGGGCACTGGTGACACGATCGGCCGGGCAATGAGTACCCATATGGATATCGACATGCTGTCCTTTACCGGCTCAACAGCGGTCGGGCGTCAGATTGTCCAGGCGGCCGGCCAGTCGAACTTCAAGAAACTCAGTCTCGAGCTTGGCGGCAAAAACCCTCAGATCGTCTTTGCCGATGCCGCGCTTGGAGATGCTGCTGACGGTGTGGCATTCGGGATTGGTTTTAACGCCGGGCAATGCTGCATCTCGGGATCCCGCCTGATCGTCGAGAGATCTGTTGCCAAGAAGTTCGGTCAAATGGTTGCAAACAAGCTCATGAAAGCCGTCATCGGTGATCCGCTCAATGATTCCACCCAGATTGGAGCAATCACGACGGACTCTCAGTATCAAGCCATTATGCACTATATCGAGACAGGCCAATCGGAAGGTGCACATCTCGTCTGCGGCGGTGATGTTCCCCGGCAATCCCGTGGTCGGTACATCAATCCAACGGTCTTTACAGATGTCACACCTGAGATGACCATCATGCGCGAAGAGATTTTTGGCCCCGTTCTCTCCGTCATCCCGTTTGAGACCATCGAAGAGGCCATCGCGATTGCCAATGCAACCGACTATGGACTTGCCGCAAGTGTCTGGACTCAGAGTCTCGACACCGCATTGCAGGTGACACGACGCGTGCGTGCAGGTCGGTTCTGGGTCAACACGACATTGGCGGGAGGTCCGGAAATGCCCATTGGTGGTTTCAAGCAATCGGGATGGGGGCGCGAAGCAGGAATCTATGGTGTTGAAGAATACACCCAGATCAAATCGGTCCATATTGAAATCGGTCAGCGAACACACTGGATATCCTGATATGACAGAGACGGTTTATGATTATATCATTGTTGGTGGTGGTACCGCTGGTTGCGTTCTCGCACATCGTCTCAGTGCCGATCCGGATGTTCGTATCCTTCTGCTGGAAGCCGGCGGCAGGGATAATCACCCGATGATCCATATGCCAATCGGATTTGCCAAGATGACTTCAGGGCCGCATCTCTGGGGATACTCCACCGTCCCGCAAATCCATGCCAACAACCGTGAAATTCCCTATGCCCAGGCACGAGTTATTGGTGGTGGCTCCTCCATCAATGCCGAAGTCTTCACGCGCGGTGTACCCGACGATTTTGATCGCTGGGCCGAAGAGGAAGGTTGCAAGGGTTGGTCATTCGAGGAAATCCAACCTTATTTTTTGCGCTCGGAGGGCAATTCCATTCTGGCCGATCAATGGCATGGAACCGAAGGAGGACTTGGGGTCTCCAATCTCCAAGATCCACAACCGATGACACTGGCTTTTGTACAGGCCTGTCAGGAGCTTGGTCTACCTTACAATCCCGATTTCAATGGATCGAGTCAGGCCGGGTGTGGCGTTTATCAAGTCACTGTCCGCGATGGGCGGCGCTGTTCAACGGCCCGAGGCTTTCTGAAACCCGTCCTGCAACGTCCCAATCTCAACGTTCACACCGGTGCCACGGTACACAAGATCATCATTGAAAAAGGCCGCGCTCAAGCCGTCGACTATATCCATAGAGGAAAACATCGCCGCACGGCGGCAGAACGCGAGATCATTGTCGCCGCTGGGGCGATTGGCACGCCCAAACTCATGATGTTGTCAGGCGTCGGGCCTGCCGATCATCTTGATTCGCACGGTATCACCGTCACGCATGATCTGCCGGGAGTTGGCGAGAACCTGAACGATCACTTTGGCATCGATATCGTCGCAGAACTCACCGGTCACTATAGTCTCGACAAGTACAATACATGGTATCGGGCAGTGCTTGCCGGTCTGCAGTATGCACTCTTCAAGTCAGGACCGATCACATCCAATGTTGTTGAAGGTGGTGCGTTCTGGTTCACCGATACTGCAAATTCCCAACCTGATCTCCAGTTTCACTTTCTCGCCGGGGCTGGAGCTGAAGCCGGTGTGCCAAGCGTTCCCAAAGGCTCCTCCGGTATCACCCTGAACTCTTACACACTTCGGCCCAAGTCACGAGGAACCGTACGGCTACGTTCACAAAAACCTGATGACCCGCCCCTGATCGACCCGAATTTTCTGAGCCACCCTGACGATCTCCGGATCGCGGTTGAGGGAGTCAAGGTCAGCCGCGAAATCTTTGCTCAGAAATCTCTGCAAAAATATATATCCCAGCTCCGCTATCCTGATTCCAATGTTCAGAGCCAGAGTGATTTCGAAGCCTATGCAAGGCAATATGGCCGGACATCCTATCATCCGACCTGCACTTGCAAAATGGGGATTGATGAACTCGCAGTCGTTGATCCACAATGTCAGGTCAGGGGAATTGATGCGCTTCGGATTTGTGATTGTTCCATCATGCCCAGTCTCATCGGATCAAACACCAATGCCGTCACCGTCATGATTGCAGAAAAAGCCAGTGACATGATTCGTGGCATTTGTTGACGATTGTCAATTCTGGACCACTGACACACAAGCCCGGCCGAAATGCGCCGCTTCCTCACCGGCCAGCTCGAACCGGGCCGAACCCGCGAGGTCGCGGACCGCATGCGCATCGCAGGCATCACCCACACCGATTCCATCGAAACCGGGATCGAGCAAGCCCAGCAGCCCGAAATTGTCCCCGACATCCAAGCCGTGACCGATGATGACCGTGTTGGTTGTCAATTGTCATGAATGTCCGGCCATCATGGGCCTGACCGCCCTGGTCGATCTTGATCGAACCGCCAAACACCATTCCGTCATCGGTGGAATGAGATATCTGGTCGAAGCCCGGATGATTGCAAGCCGCTACAGGTACAGATTCTTGACATTGAGCAGATTATGGACTATATTCCTGCCATCTGCTCCATGGCAGTACGCTTGGCTTCCATCCTCAATGCAGGATTGGTGATCATGAGCGAGGCCGATCCCTTGGGGCTTTTCTTTTTGGTTCACGATGCCCAAAGCTGCAATCCTCATTGATGGCGGATATTTTCTGAAGCGGTTACCTGTCGTTTGACCGGACATCTATTCCGCAGATCCGCAGAGCGTT
Source organism: Paracoccaceae bacterium (assembly GCA_026709265.1). Classification (GTDB taxonomy): domain Bacteria; phylum Pseudomonadota; class Alphaproteobacteria; order Rhodobacterales; family Rhodobacteraceae; genus JAPOXR01. Next base: position 32,823 of record JAPOTI010000104.1, read on the forward strand.
GCGGCCGGGTTGCGGGAACTGGTGAAAAATCACCTTTATGAACTGAACAAGATCCACCAAGCTCCGAACTCTTACGCGCTCCTATACCGGACATTCTACTATGATGCCCGACCCTATGACCAGAAAGCGCATAAGCCAATTAGCGGCCACGCAATTGACTATGCCAAGTCACAACAAGCTTAGTTTCGAACCGCCCTGTTTGAGTATCTTTGCGGTTCTCGCGGTTTTGCCGTTCGACTGGGTGAGGTCCGAAAAGGCATTGGCGATGGCGAGTTTTGGGGCTTGCTGTCACAACCGCAAAAAGATCTTCTGGCCGGTCGTAGAACTACTCAGGATCCGACCGACGACGATTTTACCCCATCCTTGCGCCAAAAGGGCGTCGATATGAGGATCGGTCTCGACATTGCCTCCATTACTCTCAAGCGCCAGGCCGAGATCATTGTGCTGGTTTCTGGTGATTCGGATTTTGTACCGGCGGCCAAGATGGCCCGGAGGGAAGGTGTCCAGTTTATCCTTGATCCACTGTGGCATAACATTCCCAGTGACCTTTCTGAACACATTGATGCCCTGCAAAGCGGTTTCTCAAGACCTAAGAGTTTAACCTAGAATGTGGATGACCTGTCCCAGATGTGGTCTATCCTTGTGAGAAATACACTGAAACAAGAAGGTGACCCTAGTCTGGGACGCGACCACCCGTGAACGTTATAAACGCAAGACGGGGCGATATGGGGGACCACCAACCGCCCCTGGCACTCGTCCCACCCCAGCCGCGCGACGATGAGGCAGACGCGGCAAAGGTGAAGCAGCGGTCAGACGTGCAGGCGACAGGACAGGCCTGTCCTGAACCTGTGGCACAGTCGGCCACATGAACCCCAGTCCCAGCCTGCCCTCCGGATATCATACCCGCAATCAACCGGCCTCATATTGAGGTTCGCCGCAGACATCTCACGTGCCGCGTGATCGCGGCGTCATTGCCGCTGTCGGGATCATGACCGCCGCCCGTTCAGCGATGCGGCGGACTCTGATGGTTTTTGTTGCCGGTCTGCCATCGCGAGAGCCGAACGGGCGGTCACCTATCTGTAGAGAATTGAGTCTCAATCACAAGCGATGAGAGTCTCAATTCTCTACAGATATCAATCCCATTCGGGTGCCCAGGGAACAAGTTCCTTGGTGACAATACGATAGTTGGTCTGTGTGAGGGCATCAATGCGTGCCATATCCACATGACTGAGGACAAAATCCATGATGTCAAAGTTGGCCTGTATATTGTCCGGCCGGGTTGACATGGTGTTGACGCTGACTCCTTTTTGCAGAATCCAACGCAGGACGACCTGGTCGGCAGACTTACCATAAGTGGCACCGATGTCGTCAAACAAGGGATATTTGAAAACCTCACCTCGGGCCACAGTCGAATAGGCCGAGAGTGGTATCCCCGTTCGATTGGCACCGGCCAGGAGGATTCTCTGATCAAGCAGAGGATGGAACTCGACTTGATTGGTGACGAGCGGCGCATCGATGATTTTGCCAGCTGCCTCCATCATGGCAACCGTATAATTTGAAATGCCGATTGAACGGGCCAACCCGCGCGTGCGCGCCTCCTCGAGAAGCCTCAGTGACGGGGCAATATCCCCGTCAGCCGGCGGCCAATGCAGCAACAACACATCGACCCAGTCGATGCGGAGCGCGTCCAGACTGGCTTCAACCGATGCGATGAACCTGTCAGTGGTAAAATTCTCATTGCGCACCTTGGTGGTCACACAGAGATCCTCGCGCGCAAGCCCGGTGGCCGCGAGCGCTTCACCGACTTCGGCCTCGTTCTGATACATTTGGGCCGTGTCGAATGCACGATAGCCGATTTTGGCGGCCGCTTCCACGGCTCGTAATGCAGCTTCCCCCGTCAGGGGAAATGTCCCAAACGCACGTTGATAATTTTTTGTAAAGTAGACAGTCATGACATCCTCACATCCGTATTCACAAGGGGATGCGTGTCGTATCCAAGTTCGCACGAATCGGATTAACCGGTCTGAAACAGTATTTTCCGAATTGACTTGAATCACTTGCGCTCCATTGGCATAATTATAACTGAATGGTTACTTGTTTTCAATCAAGTGTGGGGTTGCCCTTGTGTCGAAAGTGACAACAGCGATGGAAGCTGTTGAAAACATTGCTGATAATGCTGTTGTTGCCGTCAACTCTTCGAGCGGCCTCTGCTGTCCCGATGCCATCTTGAAAGCCTTGGGTGAGCGTTTTTCCAGAACTCGGTCCCCCAGCAATCTCACAATGATTCATCCGATTGCCGCAGGCGATATGTTTGGCACCAAAGGTGTTGATCACATTGCTTTACCCGGTTGTATTGGTACAATTATCGGTGGCAGCTATCCGTCCGGCCCGACGCATGCCGAACCACCGTTGATCTGGCAGAGAATCACTGAAAACACTGTCAAAGCCTATAATCTGCCATCGGGGATCATTTTCGACATGCTCCGCGAAGGGGCTGGTTTGCGCCCGGGTGTCCTGACCAAGGTGGGTCTCGAGACCTTTGTTGATCCCGAGCAGGAAGGTGCGGCGATGAATGCTGCTGCCCGTGCGGCACCCATTGTCCGGCGGGAGACTTTTGACGGTGATGAGTGGCTCTATTTTCCTGCCCTCAGCCCTGACATCGCCATGATTCGTGCCACAACCTCTGACCAGCGCGGCAATCTCAGTTTTGAATCCGAGGGCGCTTATCTGGGTGCCATGGAAATGGCCCTGGCGGCGCATAATACAGGTGGAAAGGTGATTGCCCAGGTCCGGCATATTGCCAAACATGGCTCTCTTCGGCCACACGATGTACGCATCCCCGGTATACTCGTCGATTCCGTGGTCGCCGTGCCGGATATGCTGCAGACAACTGAAACCGCTTATGATCCTGCCATATCCGGAGAACTGATCCGTCCTCTTGACAGTTTCACTTTGCCGGAATTCGGCGTTCAAAAAATTATCGCGCGGCGCGTTGCGCAGAATTTGAAAACCGGTTGGGTCGTCAATATTGGCTTTGGTGTCTCAGCCAATGTTCCACGAATTCTTCTCGAGGAAGGTTTGCATGGTGCTGTCACTTGGGTCATTGAACAAGGAGGCGTTGGCGGGATTCCCCTGGGAGGGTTCAAGTTCGGCTGCACCGCCAATGCCGAAGCCTTCGTTGCGTCACCGGAACAGTTTACCTACTTCCAGTCGGGTGCGTTTGACTGTGCTCTGTTGTCATTTCTCGAAATTGGTGTTGATGGGTCTGTCAATGTTTCCCGATTGCCATCAACACCCCATCGCACAGCTGGAGCCGGTGGTTTTGTCGATATCACCGCCCGGGCCAGCCGCATCATCTTTTCTGGCACATTCAATGCGGGCGCGCGGATGCATATCGACAATGGAAAGCTTGTGATCGACAAAGAGGGCCACACCTCCAAACTGGTCAAATCCGTCAATCAGGTATCTTTTTCCGGCCGACGGGCCCGTGAATTGAGACAGAGGGTCACCTTCGTGACCGAACGCTGTGTTATTGAGCTGATCGATGGCACCCTCACCGTTACCGAGATTGCGCCGGGAATTGATCCGCGTCGCGATATCATGGCCCAGACAGAGGGAACTCTCCATATGGCTCCCAACCCCAAACCTATGGACCCCCGGCTTTTCCGACCCGAAAAAATCGACCTTGAGCCATGTCTGAACAGATAGTCTGTAGCCTCCGGGGCGGCATCGCGCATCTCTGTCTCAATCGGGAAGAAAAACGCAATGCTCTTGACGGCCCGATGATTGAAGCACTCCACAGTGCCTGCCATAAAATCGAAACGGGAAACGCTTCCCTTGTTCTGCTTTCGGGAGCCGGTGAAACTTTCTGTGCCGGAGGAGATATCGATGCCTGGAGCACGCTGTCACCGCAGGAATTTGGCCGCCACTGGATCACCAACGGCCATCGCGCATTCGATACTCTTGCCCGGCTTCGTCAACCTGTCATCGCCATTCTTGACGGACATGTGTATGGTGGCGGGCTCGAGCTCGCAGCCTGTGCCGACATCCGGATTGCCGAGGAACATGTTCGGATCGGCCAGCCCGAAACAACCCTAGGCATCGTTCCCGGATGGTCCGGCACACAACGCACGGTGCGGCGCTTCGGTTCCCAAGTTGTCCGGCGAATGACAATCCTGGGTGAACAATTTTCGGCCAGCCAGGCCTATGATCTCGGTCTTGTCGACCATGTGGTGGAGACAGGTCAGGCAATGGCGACGGCCCATTCCCTGGCGACTGATATCCTGTCGCGCGGGCCCCGCGCTCTTGAATTGGTCAAGCTCATGATTAATGCGGCTGAGGGTGAGGATACCGAGCGGGTCATCGACATACTGGCCGGAACGATTGCCGCAGACTCGAATGATCTGGCCGAAGGTTTGGCCCGCTGGCAACAAAACAGGACTCGGAAAGCAAGGTGATGGTTTGGCATTCTTATTTTTGGGCTCATGTCCGATTTGCGCCCGCCCGTCACAGAGTTTTGTGCCCATCAGGTGATGAGGAATGGTCCAACGAACATAAACGCCTTGCGCAACCAGGTCTTCATGAAGGTTACACGGCCAACGTCATCCCCGATCATTGCATTCAAACTTTTTAACCCCGTGTCATCGCGTTGGTGCAACGGCGCCCACAACCAAGATACGCCGCATCATTTGAAGAGCATTTGCTTGAGCTGTGGCGCGTCCATCAACCTGATATGGATTGATGGACGCGCCATAATCAGGTCACAATAACGAGCGATGGGCCGAGACGCTGTTCGCAATTGAATGCACACAATGTGAAACAAGTCTTGGGGCCTTCATCATAAGACTATCACAGCACGATGAACATGTTGCAGCCTGATCAGCCGACTCAATCTTCATGTTGAGCCGCCCAATCTGAATACGAGAGACACCAACTCAAAAGAGTCCTTACCCATCTTTCACTGCGGAACCGGTGCATCCGCGCGCAAAAGGTTTCGACTCTTGAGTTCGGCCCAGAAGTCATCTGGTATCGGATGACTGAACCAGGCAAGATTGTTCCTGAGCTGCTCAACAGTTCGTGTTCCGGCAATGAAACTGGGAATGGCCGGATGGGCAACCACAAACTGCAAGGCAGCTGCCGGAAGCGGTACAGCGTGATTGGCACAGACCTCTTCAATCTTCGCAACCCGCTGCATAATGGCCTCAGGTGCCGGCGCATAATTGTACTTGGCCCCCGCGCGTGCGCCAGTTGCAAGAATACCTGAATTGAACCCACCGCCAACAACGACAGCAGCACCGCGTTGCTCGCAGAGAGGCAAAAATGTGTCGAGCGAATCCTGCTCCAAGAGCGTGTAGCGACCGGCGAGCAGAAAACAGTCAAAGTCCCGCTGTTCAAGTGCCGTCTGACAAACCTCCCATTCATTCACACCTACGCCAATGGCTTTGACAACACCTTGATCACGCAATTCCGAAAGCGCCCTGTAGCACCCGTCCATAGCTTGTTTGAAAACATCCGGCTGTGCTTCACCCCGCGTGAAAACATCGATGTCATGGATAAAACAGATTTCCATTCGCTCTAAACCAAGTCGCTGCAGACTGTCCTCAAATGCCCGCATGGTCCCATCGTATGAATAATCGAAATGCATGCTGAAACGCCCGGCATTGGTCCAAGGTGCGTAATCGATATCGTCCTTGCGGGCCGACCTTAAGACACGACCAACCTTTGAAGACAGGACAAAATCATCGCGTTCTTTCCATCGTAGCGAATGGCCGGTTCGCAATTCAGCCAGACCATGACCATACATCGGTGCCGTGTCGTAAAACCGGACTCCGGAATCCCATGCGACCTGGAACATACCATCGGAGGTCTCTTCATCGATTTCACGGAAAATATTCCCAATAGGAGCAGTTCCAAAACTGAATGCAGTGACCTCGAGATCAACGCGGCCAAACTTGTTTTTTGTGGCAGGGTCCATGCCAAACCTCCGATTGTCAGTCATTTGTCGCAGCCCGACTCCCATGTCACCGATCATTGCACAAGGAACAAATCGTCGACCATATGGTTCCATCAAAGCGATGACTGGCCGAACCAATCGGACATGTTGAATAGCTGCCGAATTTCAGGAGGTATCATTAAGTAAACAAATAGTTATTTACAAGGGTGTCTGATCGACGTAATAAGAACAATTCTAGATGATAGGTTTTGGATTGGAACTGGCTGTCATAATTATGCAATTCATCATGCATATGATGTCGGCAAGGCCCGCCGCAAACACCTGTTTTGACCACTCGTTTGCCAGTATAATCAGCAGATGCGCCTGAGGTGCCAATGAATCTCAACGACTCTCAGCTCCTCGTGCGGGATCTCGCGCGCGAATTTACCAACGATGTCATCCGACCACTGGTTACGGAACTCGACCAAAGTGAGCGATATCCCGATGATCTCTACAGGCGGATGGGCGAATTGGGTCTCTTTGGTATCTGTGTTCCTGAAGCACTCGGTGGAGCGGGCCTTGACACACTGTCATATACGCTTGTCATGGAGGAGTTGGCACGTGGTTATGCGAGTGTCGCTGACCAATGCGGCCTTGTTGAACTCATTACAACTTTACTTGTATCTCATGGGACGCCGGATCAGCAGAACGCGTGGCTTACTGGAATTATGACCTCTCAGATTCGGGTGGCATATTGCATCACCGAAAGCGAGGCCGGTTCGGATGTCTCCGGAATTCGAACTACAGCTGTTCGTCAAGGTGATGACTGGATTCTCAACGGCGGCAAGCTCTGGATTCATAATGCCCCGGTGGCAGACTTGGGTTTTGTTCTGGCACGAACAAATCCTGAAGCCGGTCACCGTGGCATGTCGATCTTTGTTGTTGATCTGACAGGCGAAGGTGTCACCCGTGGGTCTCGGGAGCACAAAATGGGCCAACGTGCAAGTCCGGTTGGGGCGCTTCATTTTGACAATGTCAAACTTCCATCAAATGCTCTTCTCGGGGACGAAAATCAAGGATTTTACATGATGATGAATGTGCTGGATAAAGGGCGGGTCGGGATTGCCGCGCTCGCCGTGGGTATCGCACAGGCTGGAATGGAGGCTGCACTCGACTATGCCGGTGAACGGAAACAGTTCAAGCAACACATTATTGATTTCCAGGGCTTGCAATGGATGCTGGCCGACATGGCGAAGGAATTAAAGGCTGCCCGTCTCTTGGTGCGCGAGGCTGCACGCCTGATCGATCAAGGTGAGAATGCAACAATGACATGCAGTATGGCAAAGTGTTTTGCCACCGATATGGCAGTCAAATGCACCTCCGATGCGGTTCAGGTCTTTGGTGGCTCCGGATATATCAGGGGTTTTGAGGTCGAGAGGCTTTATCGTGATGCCAAAATCACCCAGATTTATGAAGGGACCAATCAGATCCAGCGGACAATCATTGCCCGTGAGCTCATGAAACATGGCGCCTGCTCATGACTGGGCCTGTTGCCCTTGTTACGGGTTCAAGCCGCGGAATTGGTCGCGGCGCGGCGATCGCACTCGCCGAGGAAGGTTTCGCCGTTGCCGTTCATGGTTCGCGTGCGAGTGAAGCACTGGATTCTGCTTTCGCGTGTGTCAAAGCTGCCGGCGCTGATGCTGTTAAGGTGGTCTGCGATGTCGCTGATTGCAGCGGCTTTGCCAAACTTCTTGATACGGTTGAAAATGCGATTGGGCCTCTGACCACGCTTGTGACGAATGCCGGTGTCGGTGTTATGCAACGTGGTGACCCCCTCGAGGTGACCGAAGCGAGCTGGGACCGCTGCCTGTCGATCAATACCAAATCTGTTTTCTTCCTTACCCAGGAATTTGCCAGACGACTCCTGTCGCGCGAACGACCTCAGGATGTCTTTCACGCAATCATTAATGTCACTTCCAGCAATGCTGTTGCGGTGGCTGAACCAAGGGTTGAGTATGCTGTTTCGAAAGCTGCCTCTGCGATGATCTCCAAGAGTTGGGCCGTCAGACTCGGTCGGGAGAGTATCGCGGTTTACGATTTGCAACCGGGTCTGATCGCAACGGACATGACCGCTGTTGTCATCGACCAGTACAGGAAAAGGGCTGAGGACGGTCTTACGCTATTGCCCCGTGTTGGCCAGCCGGAGGATATGGGAACCATCGTCGCGACATTGGCCATGGGCAAGTTGCCTTACACAACCGGGCTCAGCATTGCCGCTGATGGCGGCATGTTGGTTCCCAGATTCTGAAACCATGAAAATTGCACTGCCCGACGATCAAGGTCGACTGGTCGACTACAGCCTGACCGGATCACCGATAGCCGAGCAACCGCTCGGTACGGATGCCGCCCGAACAATTTTTTCTGCCGCACATGTGGTTGCCGATCCCCTTGCGCCATCTGATCCAACGGGGCGGGCAGCGATCGACTGGACAGCGACGCTGGCCTTTCGTCGCTATCTTGCGAATCTCGGTCTCGGCATCGCCGAGGCAATGGATACCGCTCAACGCGGCATGGGACTTGACTGGGATGGTGCGTTGGAGTTGATCACCCGCACCCGGGCGGAACTGCCGGATGCTCTTGTCTTTAGTGGTTGCGGAACCGATCATATCAAACCCCGTGATGCCGCGACCGTCGATGACGTCGTACAGGCCTATATGGACCAGTTGGAGGCTATCCAGGCCATTGGCGGACGCTTGATCATCATGGCATCGCGTGCCCTCGCCCGCATTGCCACATCACCGCGTGATTATCTGAAGACCTACGGCAAGGTCCTTGATGCAGCGGATGAATCCATCATTCTCCATTGGTTGGGCCCCATGTTTGACCCGGCCCTTGCAGGCTACTGGGGCAGTGATGATTTTTCTCAGGCGATGGAAACTGTTCTGAACATCATTGATCAGCATGAGTCAAAAATCGATGGGGTCAAGCTGTCCCTCCTGGACAAGGACAAAGAAATTCTCCTGCGAAGACGACTTCCACCTTCTGTCAAGATGTATACGGGTGATGACTTTAACTATCCCGAGTTAATCAAGGGAGATTCACAGGGGTTCAGCCATGCATTACTGGGGATCTTTGACCCGCTTGCCAGCGTGGTTGGGGCTGCTGTCAACCAACTTGGCTCAGGCAATGTCGAGGGTTTTCACGCACTGCTTGATCCAACCGTCCCCCTGGCCCGGCTCATTTTTCGTGCGCCAACGCAACATTACAAGACAGGCGTGGTGTTTCTTTCCTGGCTCAACGGGCATCAGGATCATTTCATCATGTTGGGGGGCGCCCAGTCGCTGCGCCCCTTGAATTACTTTGTGGATTGTTTTCGCCTGGCTGACAAGGCCGGCCTCTTGCGAGATCCGGAATGCGCAGTCAGCCGCATGCGAAACCTGCTCGGACTCTATGGCGTTGCGTGACTTCTCCCAATCGACCCAAGCTCTTGCTCTGAACACGGCAACGCTCGGGCATAATCTCGACGGTTATGGTGCTGGCTGGCCCATCGAAAAAGTCATTGATGCCTGCGCCCGACGCGGCATCGCAGGGATCGTCTTCTGGCGACGTGAAATAGGCACGCAAGCCATCGCCATTGGCGAGCGGGTCCGCGCCGCCGGTCTCCGCGTTGTTGGTCTCTGCCGAACACCCTACCTGACCGGTGCAGAAGCCCCGGCAACCCTGGACGAGGCATACGCATCCGTGGAAATGGCCGCAGCCCTCGGCACTGAAACCTTGACGATTGTGACGGGTGGGACGGAACCCGGCACCAAGGGAGTCAAGGAGAGCCAGTCAGTTCTTGCAGATCGCGTGCAGCGTCTTGCGGAATTTGCGGCCACCATGGACATCAAACTGGCCTTGGAACCGCTTAACCCGATGTTCGGTGGCAATCGGACATGTTTGTTTACCGTCGCCGAAGCACTTGATCTCTGCGACAGGGTCGGCGCCCCCAATCTGGGAATTGCCATCGATGTCTACCATGTGTGGTGGGATTCATCTCTCACGGAGGTTCTTGCCAATACGGGACACAATCGTATCTTCGGATATCATTTGTGTGACTGGCTGGAATCGACTCAGGATATGCTGCTTGATCGCGGCATGATGGGAGATGGTGTCGCCGACCTCAAGGCAATCCGTCGGGCAGTTGAGGGGGCAGGATATGAGGGCGAATGCGAGGTTGAAGTGTTTTCAGCGCATAACTGGTGGCAACGCGATCCTGATCAGGTTCTTGATATACTCGTTGAGCGCTTTCAGACCGTATGTTGATTCATGGCTGTACCGCGATGCCACGCGTGAGGTCATCGGCACCAGCCAAAGCAGACGCGTCCTGACGACGCCCAGCGCTCATAATGGATGATACATCGAATACTTGCCCAGAAATAACCCGCCATATTCGCATGAAATATCCAAATCGCCTCGCCCCACAATGATTAATCTGTCAGCCACATGACATCACGATGTGAGTCCAAAAGCCGATGCTTGAGTTCGATAGCGGTCATCACTTGAATTCGAGCTGATCGATGACGGACTTGCTGGCATCTTTCATGTTCTCATGATCGTCCCAATCAGTGAAACACACGATGTTATCCACGACGTTGACAGTGACGGGGCTTCACGAATGCGCATTTTGTTCCTCTTTGTGATCTCTTCAATCATGCGCGGATCGGATTGTCGTATACTGACCTGGTTGATCATTTTTGCCAATTGGGAATTGGTTGCAAAAGATAACCAAACGGTGCATTGAGCGTTTTTTGCTTGGCAAACAGGTTTTGGGGACAATGCCCCAAACAGAGTACAAAATCAATTCTATCACAGAAAGAGGAAGATCTTATGGCTCGACTTAATCAAAAATTTATCGGCGCCGTTGCTGCCGCGGTACTTGTCGCCGGGGGTGCACATTCTGCCGATGTTGAAGTACTCCACTGGTGGACAAGTGGTGGTGAAGCCGCCGCTTTGAATGTGCTTAAGCAGGATCTCGAAGACCAGGGAATCGGCTGGAACGATATGCCGGTTGCCGGAGGGGGCGGAGAGCAAGCCATGACTGTCCTCCGGGCCCGCGTCACTGCCGGGAATGCTCCGACGGCCGTGCAAATGCTTGGCTTCGATATCCTCGACTGGGCCGCGCAAGGGGCTCTGGCCAATCTCAATGATGTGGCTGAACAAGAAGGATGGGACGCCGTCGTTCCGACGGCTCTGCAAGCTTTTGCCAAACATGATGGCAAGTGGATCTCAGCACCGGTCAACGTGCATTCAACCAATTGGGTTTGGGCCAACAAGGCCCTGCTTGATTCACACGGCATCTCAGCACCCGACAGTTGGGAGGAGTTTACCGCTGCAGTCGAAAAGCTGGCCGCGGCTGGCGTCACCCCCATCGCATTCGGCGGTCAACCCTGGCAGGAGGCTACAGCTTTCGATGCCGTCGTCATGTCAACCGGCGGCCCGTCTTTCTATAAGTCTGCCTTCATTGATCTCAATGAAAACGCGCTGGGCTCGGAGACCATGAAGGAAGCCTTCGACCGGATGGCTTTCATCCGTGCACATGTCGATGACAACTTTTCCGGGCGTGACTGGAATCTGGCCACTGCCATGGTCATCAATGGGGAGGCAGCCTTCCAGATGATGGGTGACTGGGCCAAGGGTGAATTCCTGAATGCGGGCAAGAATCCGGGAAGCGATTTCCTCTGTTTCCGATTCCCGGGCACCGCCGGGCAAGTCACGTTCAACGCTGATCAATTCGCCATGTTCGATCAGGGCGGCACGGTCTCGGCTGAGCAGGCCGCTCTGGCCAGCGCCATTTTATCACCATCATTCCAGTCGGCATTCAATGTCGTCAAAGGATCAGTCCCGGCGCGTACAGATGTCTCCGATGCTGATTTCGACGCCTGCGGCAAACAGGGTATGAAAGATCTGGCCGCAGCCGCCTCAAGCGGCAACCTCTTTGGCTCGATGGCCCATGGTCATGCAGCTCCTGCTGCGGTCAAGAATGCTGTCTATGACGTTGTCACAGCGCATTTCAATGGTGAATATGACAGCGAAACCGCTGTCGAGGAACTTGTCAGCGCGATCTCAATCGCACAGTAGATTCACAACACAAGAAGCGGGCAGCGACATATGTTGAAATATCGCTGCCCGCCAAATAGCGTCATGGCATGACAATCACTGCCAAATTAACGATGCGCGACCGCTTGCAGGTCTGGCTTCCTAAGCTTGTCCTGTCGCCATCGTTGGCGTTGACCCTGGTATTTGTCTACGGATTTATCCTTTTTACGGCCTATCTCTCATTCACTGACAGCCGCATTCTCCCCAGCTATGGATGGGTCGGCTGGGAAAACTACGTGAAACTTTTCAGTCTTCGACACTGGGAAGTTGCTGTGACCAACATGGCCGTGTTTGCTGTCCTCTATATGGCCATTTGCACGGCCATTGGCCTGATGCTGGCGATCCTTCTTGACCAAAAAATCCGTGGCGAAGGAATCTTGCGGCCAATCTATCTCTACCCGATGGCACTTTCCTTCATTGTCTCGGGCACGGCATGGAAGTGGATGCTTGATCCAGGAATTGGTCTCGAGAATACCATGCATGCTCTCGGTTGGGTGAATTTTCAGTTTGACTGGATCAAGAACCGGGATTTTGCCATCTATACCGTGGTCCTCGCTGCCGTCTGGCAGACCTCAGGCTTTGTCATGGCCATGTTTCTGGCCGGGCTGCGCGGGATCGACAATGACATCCTCAAGGCTGCCCAAATTGATGGTGCATCCAACTGGAATCTCTATCGGCGAATTTGCATTCCCCTGCTGCGTCCTGCCTTTCTCAGTGCCTTCGTTATTCTGGCGCATCTCGCGATCAAGACTTATGACCTTGTCATTGCGTTGACCGGAGGGGGCCCAGGACGGGCGACAGAGTTACCGGCGACTTTCATGTATTCCTATACATTTACCCGTAACCAGATGGGTATCGGCGCTGCATCGGCGACCATCATGCTGATGACGATTGCTGCCATCATGATCCCGTATCTCTATTCCGAACTGCGTGAGAGGCGATAATGGCCGCCGCGACTCAGGATATGGTGGTTCGCACCGGAGCCGTGACCCGGACGCTTATCTACGTCGTTTTGCTCCTCTTTGCCCTCTTCTATCTCCTGCCACTCGTCGTCATGCTGGTGAATTCCGTCAAACCACTGGCTGAAATCACGGGTGGCAACATGATTGCATTTCCCGACGTCTGGACTTTAGAGCCCTGGCGCAAAGCCTGGTCTGAGGCCCAGGTCGGGGTACAAGCCACAGGGTTGAAACCCTATTTCTGGAATTCGATCAAGATGGTCGTTCCCGCGGTGACCATCTCAACAATTCTGGGAGCTCTCAATGGCTATGTCCTGACCAAATGGCGGTTTCGTGGTGATACGGTGCTCTTTGGGCTGATGTTATTTGCCTGTTTTATTCCGTTCCAGATCGTTCTCATTCCCATGGCGCGGGTTCTTGGCATTTTCGGGTTGGCCGGTACGACCTGGGGGCTGGTTGTCGTCCATGTCGTTTACGGTATCGGTTTTACGACACTCTATTACCGAAACTACTATGCGGCATTCCCGAGTGAGCTTGTCCGCGCAGCGCAAATCGATGGCGCCAGTTTCTTCCAGATTTTCTGGCGTATCCTCTTGCCAAGCTCCGGTCCCATCACGGTCGTCAGCATCATCTGGCAGTTTACCAATATTTGGAATGACTTCCTGTTTGGTGCCTCATTTGCCGATTTTTCGTCGCAGCCCATGACGGTTGCTCTGAACAATCTTGTGCAATCCTCCACTGGCGTTAAGGAATATAATGTTCATTTTGCCGGCGCGATTCTGGCAGCGCTGCCAACCCTGCTCGTCTACATTGTCGCTGGCCGCTACTTTGTCCGCGGCCTGATGGCAGGTTCAGTGAAAGGCTGATCATGGCTTTCCTTGAAATTCGTAATGCCACGAAATCCTACGGATCTGTTGAAGTGTTGCATGATATCGACATTGCCATTGAGGAAGGCGAATTTCTTGTTCTGGTCGGCCCTTCAGGTTGCGGCAAGTCCACACTCCTCAACATGATTGCCGGCCTCGAGGAGATCACCAGCGGGGAAATTCGTATCAAGGACATTGTGATGAATAATGTTCACCCCTCCAAGCGCAACATCGCCATGGTTTTCCAGTCCTATGCACTCTACCCGAACATGACGGTTGCTCAGAACATCACTTTCGGTCTTGAGATGCACGGCATTCCCAAACCCAAACGTGAAAAGGCACTCCATGAGGTCGCAGCGCTCCTGCAAATTGAAGGGCTTCTTGACAGAAAACCCGGCCAACTCTCCGGAGGGCAGCGCCAGCGGGTGGCCATGGGACGAGCCCTGGTGCGCAACCCGGATGTCTTTCTTTTTGACGAGCCCTTGTCCAATCTTGATGCCAAATTGCGCGTTGACATGCGCACGGAGATCAAGAAGTTGCATCAGAATCTTGGGACGACAATCGTCTATGTCACGCACGATCAGATTGAAGCGCTCACACTCTCAACCCGTATTGCCGTGATGAATAATGGACATGTGCAGCAGCTGGGCACCTCCCAGGAGATATATGACCGGCCCGCCAATCTTTTTGTGGCCACTTTCATGGGTTCACCTGCAATGAATTTGATTCCAGTCACACTGGCTGCGGATGGGGGCAAACTTCTGGCCAGGACCGCCGCCGACAGCCCCACTGTCTCACTCGCCCTGCCTGATCTGATGCGACCTGCGCTTGAAAAGTTCATTGATCAATCGGTCATCCTGGGAGTCCGACCGGAAGCGCTCACCGATGTTGATGGTGCTGACCAGCGCGCACCGCATCTCGAGCGTTTCTCGAGTCTTGTCCTCCTCTCGGAACCCGCGGGCAGCGACACCTATGTGACAACCAGGATTGGCGGAGTTGAATGCACCGCCCGTATGCGGGCTGATGCCCGCGTGACTGCGCAAGCATCAACCGACTTTGTCATCAATATGGACAGGGTCGTATTCTTCGATCCTGCAACGGAAGTCCGGATCGCTTGAGGTCAAAACTCAATGATCCCCGATCAATCCAGATTTCCGAAACAACTCACAACCTTCCGTCTGGTTGTCATGAACAGCATCTGCCTCTGGTTTTGGTGTCAGCGCAAGCGACAGTCACGCGCGCCAAATTGGCGTCGCTGACTGATGACGTGATGTCAACTGGCCCGATGTGACACAGGATTAGCGAGCAACAGTTCGAAAATGCCCTTATCTCAAAAAGGATCAGTGGCCGACTATGTTATCGTCGGAGGCGGTGCCGCCGGTTGCGTATTGGCAGCACGATTGAGTGAAGATCCTGACGTCACGGTGTTATTGGTTGAAGCCGGTGGGCAGGATCGGAGCTTCCTGTTCCACTGGCCTGCCGGGTTTACAAAGATGACCAAGGGTATGGCCAGTTGGGGTTGGTCGACGGTCCCACAATCGTGGATGCAGGATCGCGCGATCTGGTTTACCCAAGCCAGGGTCATTGGCGGTGGGTCCTCGATCAATGCGCAGATCTACACGCGTGGCAATCACGACGATTACGATCACTGGGCGATGACCCACGGATGTGCCGGCTGGAGCCATCGCGAGGTACTTCCCTACTTCAAACGCGCGGAATGCAATGACCGATTTGCCAATGACTATCATGGAACCGATGGCCCGCTCTCCGTCGCAATGCCAAAGGCAACACTCCCCGTCTGTGATTCTTTTATCCGCGCTGCACAGGAATACGGAATCCCATTCAATCCGGACTTTAACGGCAGTGAACAGGCCGGAGTTGGATTTTATCAACTCACCCAACAGGCAGCGCGTCGCTGTTCAACATCCGTTGCCTATTTGCGGCCCGCTCTCTTGCGTCCAAACCTGGCCGTGCTGACCAACACGCAGGCGTTGCGCATTATGCTGGAGAATCATCGCGCAACAGGGGTCGAGGTCGAACACAAGGGCCAAAACAGACATCTGCAAGCCATACGTGAAGTGATTGTGTCGGCCGGGGCCATCGGCTCGCCGCGCCTTCTGCTTCTTTCGGGTATCGGCCCCACCGATCACTTGAATCACGTTGGCGTATCCGTCGCGCATGACCTTCCGGGGGTTGGGGAAAATCTGCAGGATCATATCGATATCTGTGCACTGGCGGAACTGCATGGATCCGACAGCTATGACGGTTGGGATCGCCCACATAAGGCGGCACTGGCCGGCCTGCGATACCTGCTCTTCAAGACGGGACCTGCGGCGGCTTCTCTCTTCGAGGCGGGCGGTTTCTGGTATTCGGAAACGGCAGACGCGCAGCCGGATATCCAGCTGCATCTGGGCCAGGGTTCCGGCATTGAAAAGGGAATCGTCAGTCTTGATGGAAGTGGAATCACATTAAACAGTGCAAATGTTCGCCCCCGATCAAGAGGAACGGTGCGCCTCGCAAGTGATGACCCTCTGGACCCGCCGCTGATTGATCCGCGATACTGGTCCGAAACCCAAGATCTCGAAGTGAGCTTGCAGGGATTGAAAATGGTACGGGATATACTTGCCCAACCGGCGCTCCGACAATTTGTCAGCAGGGAAGTCTTGCCGGGGCCTGAAGTGCAGTCGCGTGATGAATTGTTTGATTATGCCTGCAGGATGGCCAAAACTGATCATCATCCGGTCGGAACCTGCAAAATGGGTCATGACGAGATGGCTGTTGTCGCGCCGGATCTTCGGGTGCAGGGTCTTGATGGTCTCAGAATCTGTGACTCCTCCATCATGCCACAAATCAATGCATCGAATACCAATGCACCCACAATCATGATTGCTGAGAAAGGAGCAGACCTCATATCCGGGCGTGACCCCCTGCCACCCGCCATACGAAAACCACTCCCGGAAAGAACCGCCCGATTCTGATATTGCGAAAGGTCCTGATCCCCGATGACGTCAGCCTGTTGGCATGGTGGAGTTCTGGGCAACTATGTCAGGCGAGGATTGCGTCCATGCCATGGGTAACCCAGCAACGGCGAGGAAACCGCTGAGCGGAATGTCTGGCATATGCTTGGCCAGAAATTCACGGACCTGCATGAGGCGATCGATCTCGATTCCTGTCCTCAGCCCCATTGACTCAAGCATGAATACCAAGTCCTCGGTGACGATATTGCCCGTTGCTCCGGGTACAAATGGACAACCTCCCAGCCCGGCAAGGCTCGCATCCAATGTCTTAACACCTTCTTCGAGAGCTGCTGCGGCATTCGCCAAGCCGAGTCCTCGCGTATTGTGCAGATGAACGGTTGTCAGTCGGTGCCATCCGATGGCATCCTTTACACTCCGCACACGATTTCGAACCATTATCGGATTTGCTATGCCGACCGTATCTGCCAGTCCAATTTCATCAGCGCCAGCTGCGACCAGTTGTCGTGCTAAAGAAACAACTTTGGACTGCGCAATTGCGCCTTCGATTGTGCAACCGAATGCAGTCGATATACCAACTTCCAGCAATGGCCGCCGCGCTTCAGGGAGCGCGTTGATCATATCACGAATCGCAACGACTTCCGCGATCATCTGCTGATGGCTACGGTTGACGTTATCTTGGGAATGGGACTCACTCGCAGAAACAGGTACCGACAATCTGTCGGCACCAGCTTGTATCGCCAGTTTTGCACCATGCGCGTTGGGAACCAGCACAGTGACTTTGAGGCCGTTGACCGTCTTGGCAAACGCGACCAGGGCCGCAGTATCAGCCATTTGCGGAAGACGTTGGAAATTGACAAAAGATCCGACCTCGATTTCGGATACACCGGCCGCTGCCTCGGCTTTAATCCATTGTTTCTTGATCCCAAGATCAAGCACCCGATCTAAATTCTGCAAACCGTCGCGGAGGCCGACTTCACAAACGACCACATCTCGTTCTGTGGACATGCGCAACCTCCCTGCACCTCAAATCCTCAGTGCATCAAATATTGCCCTTAATATATGATGCAACTATGAACGGTAAAACACGACTTGTTTTAGGCGAAGATCGCGTTGTCAGCGACAGATTTCGGCAATTTCGTATATGAATTTTCTTGAGAATATCAGAGTTGTTGAAATCTCCCATATGGTGATGGGTCCATCGACGGGCGTGATACTTGGTGACCTTGGCGCGCATGTGGTGAAAGTCGAACCGTTGGGCGGTGACAAGACGCGGCGGCTGCAAGGTTCTGGTGCTGGCTATTTCTCAATGTTCAATCGCAACAAGCAGAGCATCTGTCTTGATCTCCTTCATGCGACAGGTCAGATGATCATGCGAAGGTTGGTCGAGACATCCGATGTCTTCATCGAGAATTTTCGCCCCGGTGCCCTGGACACATATCGATTGGGATACGATGAGGTCAGTCAAATCAATCCCAATATCATCTATCAATCCTCCAAAGGATTTCTCAGCGGGCCCTATGCGCAACGCACTGCATTGGACGAGGTTGCACAGATGATGGGTGGACTTGCTTATATGACAGGTCCGGCTGGCAGGCCTTTGCGCGCTGGCAGTTCGGTTGTTGACATCACAGGCGGCATGTTCGGTGTGATCGGAATTCTGGCGGCTTTGCTGAAACGGGAGCAATCTGGCCAAGGAGGGGCGCATATTTCGTCATCACTCTTTGAATCCGTGCTTTTTCTGGTTGGCCAACATATTGCGCAACATGCAGCAACCGGCACAGCTCCTGACCCGATGCCGGCGCGGGTATCGGCCTGGGCGATCTATGACGTGTTTAACACCCGTGATGGTCAAGTCTTTGTTGCGGTCGTCAGCGACAGACAATGGTCTGTATTCTGCGAGTTCTTTGGTTTTACTGACTGGCTGTCAGACCCGAATCTTGTATCCAACAGTGAACGGGTTGCACGAAGAGATGAAATTCTACCAATCGTTCGCAGTCGATTTTGCCAGATGACCGTTGCAGAACTGACGTCGAGACTGACCGCGGCGGATCTTCCTTTTGCACCGATCAACCGCCCACAGGACTTGCTGGAAGACCCGCATGTCCAGGCCAATGGGCTTTTCGATATCAAACTCCCGGATCAGAACTGCTCAGCGCAATTGCCCAAATTGCCGATTGAAGTGAATGGACAACGCCCCAAAGTGGCACAGAGTCCCCCTCGGGTCGGGGAAAACACCGGCGCGATACTCAGCGCACTGGGTTACAGCAATAACGATATCTCAATATGGCGCAAACAAGGTGTCGTTGGATAAATTTCTAACGATATGGAGTTGGCACCGGACATGCCGACAATTCCCACTCATTCTTGGCTCAATTGGTTTCGTGTGCGATTTTGAGTGCACACAGCGAAGTCGGGTAGCGAAATCGTCGTGGGTTGGCAGGGTGGCCATAAATGATGTGTCTTGTGAAAACTGCGCCTTCGCGATCAGGGCATGGGAGAAAACCAAATGGGCAACAATATATACCTCTTATGTAGCCCCGCATGTCAAGTCTTGAGTCAATCCATTGCGTGTCTCCATCCTGTCGGACGTGCAGAGTGTACCGGGGGACCGTCGCCACAGAGCGCGTTCAACGGCGCGCTCACCTCTTATCCGGTTCGGGTGTCGGCGTTGCGGTCGGTCCCGTGACCCACAGACCCCGTTCAGGGATGCGACGTTCCCGGAGGCTGGGATCCATCTTTGTTCCGGTGCCGCCGCCAGGCGGACTCCCCTGGTACATATCGATCACAAAGCTCCCGGTCTCCTCTGCCGTTCCGTCAGACGGCCGCAGAACAGGCGATGCGGTCCTCAAGCCACCAGCCGGGGCCCGGTCGGGACCAGACCCTGGGTGGCGAACCGCCAGAGAGCAATCAGCAATTTGCGGGCCACGGCCACGATGGCGCGTTTGCGGGCCCGCCTGTGATGCGCCGCGCAATAGGCATGGAACCACCGGGTGATCGGACTCTCGGTCTGAAACCTCACCCAGCGCCACGCCATCTGGATCAGATTCTCGCGCACCAGCGGGTTGCCGTGTGGCGCGTCAATCAGGGTGAGAATTTGCGACAATCAGGGTGAGAATTCTGGGG
>JAPOTI010000108.1 GCA_026709265.1 Paracoccaceae bacterium
ATGGAGTCGCTGCAAAGCATTGCAAGTTATCGATTTGGCTGAGCTAAACTCCTGACGTTTTTCTACCGGATAATCAGGTTTAAGCCAGCTTTCGCGCGATCGTGAGAAGTCTTGCCATGTTGATTGTGTAGTCATCAGATGCAGCGAATCAATCACCAATCGTATATCTCTCCCGGCCATCCTGTTGTGCGAGTACTACCGCGAAGTCAGAGAGGTCGCAAAATACCCGGACTGATTTGAGTCATTGGCCACCGGATCTCGGCGAAGGGATACGGGTTCGACACAAAAAGGCAAGAATCTACCGCAGTTCGGAAAAAGGCGGAGAGAGCTGTTTTCTCAATGCGGAGTTACGAAACGTTCGGGCCACCCGGCGACAGATTTTGGTGATCAATTTTCAACTTGTGGGGAACTTTGTATACTGATTGCTCAAACCACAATATTTCTCGACGTCGTGCGTCGTTTGAGAGACCAATTTCTGGTAGGGGAAAAAGACATGAGAACGATCAAGGGGCCTGCTTTGTTTTTGGCCCAGTTTGTTGATGACAAAGTTCCATTGAACAGCTGGGACAACATCACCAGATGGGCAGCGGACTGTGGTTACAAGGGCGTACAGGTTCCGAGTTGGGACAAGAGGTTGCTGGACCTAGATCTCGCTGCGGAAAGCAAGGACTACTGTGATCAGTTTAAGGGTATTGCTACCGAAAATGGCGTTGAAGTCACTGAGCTTTCTACCCACTTGCAAGGCCAGCTAGTTGCCGTGCACCCGGCATTTGATGACGCATTTGATGGTTTTGCCGCGGAAGAAGTGCGCGGCAATTCAAAAGCACGACAAGTCTGGGCCGTTGATCAGGTGTTGAAAGCACTTACGGCCTCAAAGAACATGGACATATCGGCGCATGCAACCTTCTCGGGCGCATTGGCCTGGCCATACATTTACCCATGGCCCCAACGTCCTGCAGGGTTGGTTGAAATGGCTTTCGATGAACTTGCGAGACGTTGGAAACCGATATTGGATCATGCAGAAGATTGCGGTGTTGATATATGTTATGAAATTCACCCTGGAGAGGACCTGCATGACGGCATCACTTACGAAATGTTTTGGCACCGAACAGGAGAACACGCGCGCGCTTGCATGCTTTACGATCCGAGTCACTATCTGCTGCAATGCCTTGATTATTTGGAAAATATTGACATTTATAAAGAGCGTATACGAATGTTCCATGTCAAGGACGCTGAATTCAATCCTACAGGTCGGCAGGGTGTTTATTCAGGTTACCAGAGTTGGGTTGACCGGGCAGGTCGATTTCGTTCCTTGGGTGACGGCCAAATCGATTTTTCTGCGGTGTTTTCAAAGATGGCAGCCAACGGTTTCGAAGGTTGGGCGGTAGTCGAATGGGAATGTTGCCTCAAGCATCCGGAAGTCGGAGCGCGCGAAGGGGCACAATTTGTTAGCGAACATATTATCCAGGTGACTGAAAAAGCCTTTGATGACTTTGCAGACGGTGCAACAGACGAGTCAACAAACCGGAAAATGCTCGGAATTGACTGATCAAAATCCGGAGCGTTCATTTTATCATTGTGTTAACAGAGTTTTCTTACATTCAAGGCGACGTACGTTTCTGTGTCGGTGTCAGAATGCGATCATGTTTTTGTGCTCGAGCAGGGTTAATCTGTTCATTGTGAGGGAGGCGTTCAATGGAACGAATTAGACTCGGTATGGTGGGCGGGGGTAAAGATGCGTTTATTGGTGCTGTTCATCGCATAGCAGCCCGGATCGACGATAAATTTGAACTTGTAGCGGGTGCCCTGTCGTCGACACCAGAAAGATCGGTAGCGAGCGGTGAAGCTCTTGGGCTGAAGCGCGTTTATGAAGATTATAAGACCATGGCAGTGCGCGAAGCGAGGCGTAAGGACGGGATTGAAGCCGTCGCTATCGTGACACCCAATCATGTTCATTTCAAAGCATCTCGTGAATTTCTCAAACGCGGAATTCATGTTATCTGTGACAAGCCACTGACATCGTCTCTGCAGGATGCCAAGAAATTGGTAAAAGCGGTTGAAGATAGCAATGTCGTCTTTGTGCTCACCCACAATTATACGGGATACCCAATGGTACGCCAGGCACGGCAGATGATTGCGCACGGAGAGATTGGCAAGATCCGTGTTGTGCAAGCCGAGTACCCTCAAGATTGGCTGACCATTAATCAAGATATCAAGCAGGCACGCTGGCGTACCGACCCGACTCAATCCGGATTGGGCGGGTCAACTGGCGATATCGGAACTCATGCCTTCAATCTCGTTTGCTTTGTCACCGGTTTGGAAGGCGAAAGTCTGGCAGCAGATTTGCAGGCTTTTGTTTCGGGCCGCCAACTTGATGACAATGCGCATGTCATGCTTCGTTTTAAGGGTGGTGCACGCGGTATGCTATGGTCAAGCCAAGTTGCTCCCGGCAACGAGAACGCATTGCGTATCCGAATTTACGGCGATCTGGGCGGACTCGAGTGGGCACAGGAAGATCCGAATTATCTTTGGCATGCTCCTTTCGGGAAAACAAAACGGCTGATCACACGAAACGGCGCTGGAGCCGGTGACTCTGCAGCGCGTATGAGCCGTGTTCCCCCGGGTCACCCCGAAGGTTATCTGGAAGGTTTCGCCAATATCTACAGCGAAGCTGCTGAGGCAATTATTTCTGCACGCGCTGGACACTCGCCCCCAGATGAGGTTCTCTACCCGACTGTTTATGATGGGCTCAAGGGAGTCCAGTTTGTTGCGGCCTGTGTTCAGTCGGCGGCACGCAATTCCGCTTGGGTCCGACTGGATTAACGCCCATGAGTGACTTTTTTCGCGATATAGAACCGATCAAATACAGGGGTCCTGATACGAAAGAGGAATTCGCTTTTCGTTATTATGATCAAAGTAAACTTGTCATGGGTAAACGCCTGGCGGAACATTTGCGATTTTCAGTTGCTTGGTGGCATAGCTTTGCCTGGCCCGGGAACGATCCATTCGGATCTCAAACCTTTGAACGACCCTGGTTTGGTGATTCAATGGAGCTTGCCAAACTCAAGGCCGACGTCGCGTTTGATCTTTTTGCGATACTTGGACAACCCTATTTTTGTTTTCATGATCTCGATATTCGCCCCGAAGGCAGGAATTTTAACGAGAGCCACCGGAATCTTGAAGAGATTGTCGACTATATTGGTCAGAAAATGGTCGGGGCAAAGACAAAGCTCTTGTGGGGAACGGCAAATCTATTCACGCATCGACGTTACATGGCAGGAGCTGCAACCAATCCTGATCCAGAAGTCTTTGCCTATGCAGCGGCGACTGTAAAGAACTGTATAGATGCCACCCATCAGCTTCGCGGTGAAAATTATGTCCTGTGGGGAGGTCGCGAAGGTTATGAAACTCTTCTGAACACTGACCTCAAACGCGAGCGCGATCAAGCAGGACGGTTTCTTGGAATGGTCGTCGAATACAAACACAAGATTGGTTTTGAGGGCACAATTCTTGTCGAGCCAAAGCCTCAAGAACCGACAAAACACCAATACGATTATGATGTGGCATCAGTGTATGGATTTCTCAAAGATTTTGATCTTGATGGCGAAGTCAAACTGAACATTGAGCAGGGTCATGCAATCCTGGCTGGGCATTCTTTTGAACATGAACTTGCGCTTGCTGCCAGTTTGGGAATTTTGGGCTCAATTGATATGAATCGGAACGATTATCAATCTGGCTGGGATACTGACCAATTCCCGAATTCTGTTTCCGAAGTGGCACTGGCTTATTACGAAATTTTGAAAGCAGGTGGATTTACGACCGGGGGAACCAATTTTGATGCAAAGCTTCGCCGTCAATCGCTTGATCCCGAAGATCTCGTGCTTGCCCATGTGGGAGCCATGGATGTGTGCGCCCGCGGCTTGCAGGCCGCCGCAGCCCTACTTGAAGATGCTGATCTCGAAGAAGCACGGATGGAGCGTTATTCAGGTTGGGATCATACTGAGAGTCTCTTCAAGGATGGGCTAGAAGAGTATTTTCAATATATCACAAGCAATGATATCGATCCACAACCTCGATCCGGTCGACAGGAGCGGTTGGAAAATCTTGTCAATCGCTATGTCTGAATGAGGGTGCTGCAAACGCGCAGTGAATTCGTAAGGCTCTCAAGCCGACAATCATTTTGATCGAATAAGTTCCACCGGATCAACGCAATTTGCAACTTTGGATTTTCACTTGGTGTCAGTCAAGGCTTTCGTAATCAGTGATAACCTGCGTGAAGTTAAAAGAATTGGGGTCGAATTGACCCGTTTGGCAAACCTGGATTGATCGTACAAAATCCCGCCATCGGTTTCGCAAATTCATATATCAGCAAGCCTTATGTCGATACTTCCAGCGCTTCTCTTTAAGAATTTTCCTCCAGATGAGCAGCCATTGCATCAAGAATAAGTGCAGCAGAAACGGCCCCCGGGTCTCGATGCCCTAGTGAACGAACCCCAAGGCGCGCAGCACGTCCCTTCTTGGCCAACATATTCACGGTTTCTTCTGCACCTATTTTGGCAGCTTCAGCGGAAGTTTTGAACACCTCCAAAACTGATTGTGGAGTCGTTCGCTGTATCGCCTCGGACGCAGGGCCCCACGCATCCAGCATTGTCTTGTCGCCTCGCTCAGCTTTCCCACGTTTTGCAATTCCATCTGCCATTGAAACCACGATATCCCGTGCTTCATTAGCGCCTACTGTCTCTTTGCCTTTCAATATTGCAGCGGCTCGCATGAATGCCGTGGCGTAAAGTGGACCTGACGAAGCACCGACCTCGTTGAGAAAAGCTCTCGCAGCTGCATTAAAGACTCCAGTAGGGGTTTCGCCGGTCAAATCGTCCAATGCGGTTCGGATCGCACCAAAACCTCTCGACATTGCAATTCCGTGATCAGCATCCCCAATCTCTCCATCGAGTGCGCATAATTGATCCTTTGAAGCATCCATTGCCGCTGCAGTCGCCAACAACATTGCCTTTAAGTCATCTCCTGTCATACTTCATCCCACACGAAACATCGCGCACTGGCAAGGTCTATCGATCAATCGCTGTAACTCATCGTCGAGATGTATCAAGGTCACCGAAGCACCAGCCATCTCGAGCGACGTGCAGTAATTTCCAACCCATGTTCCAGATGTTACCAATCCGGCATCCCCGATACGGGCTTGCACGCGCCGATTCATGATGTAAAGCTCCATAAGCGGTGTTGCACCCATACCATTGACCAAAACAGCGACACTGTCGCCTTGACGTGCCGGTATCTCCGCAAATATCTGATCCATAATCTCGTCGACGATTTCATCCGCTGGCTTGACTTCTTCGCGTTTAACACCCGGTTCGCCATGAATTCCCATACCCACTTCCATTTCACCTTCAGGAAGGTCGAAATTCCATCGTTGAGTTTGAGGAAGTGAACATGGGTTGAGCGCGACGCCCATCGTAAAAGTTCTTGAATTCGCATGTCGTGCGACCCTTTCGACCTCATCAAGACTCATCAATTCGTCTGCCGCAGCACCGGCGGCTTTAAAGACAAAGAAATTTCCGGCAACTCCGCGTCGATTTTCGATCTCGTTCTTCGGGGCAGAGGCAACGTCATCAGTTGTCAACACGGTTCTGACTTCAATATTTTCCATCTCAGCCATTTCGGCTGCCATGTCGAAATTCATGACATCTCCGGCGTAATTCCCGTACATAAACAGGACACCTGCTCCACGCGAAACCTCTTTCACGCAGGCCAGTATCGGATCGGGTGGTGGAGATGCGAATACATTCCCGACAGCGCAAGCATCTGCCAAGCCTTTACCAACGAATCCAACAAAAGTTGGCTCGTGCCCTGAGCCACCCCCTATGACCAATCCGACTTTTCCAGTGCGCGGGCCGTGTTGTGCGACGATAGCACGGGGTGATGCAGCGGATACGCGGATGAGATCGGCATGGGCAAGTGCTATCCCCTCGAGCATTTCATCGACTGCGTTATCCCCATGGTTAATAATCTTTTTGGTCTTCATAACTCTGCCTTCCCATCAGAATGTGAACGATTAGTTAAAGTCGGTGGGACAATCAATCGTGCAAATGACCAGCATGTTTTAGGATGCCCTCGGCGCGTGTTCTTCCACGTATTTCTCATAAGAACACACAATTGTTGCAACGTTCTATTGGTATCCTGAATCGCTGCTTTAAGTCGGAGAAACAATGCCTTTCTGCAGAATAATGTTACCGTATAAACGCGTCTCAGAAGTCTGTACAACGCAATAAGACTGGCGCGCTTGTGCATAAAATGCGTGACGCTCTACACTGCTTATTCTGACAGGATTGTCTGCCATGTCGTTTATGATTTGCTGAAATTCGGAGACAATGTCGGGGACCGCATCCGGGTCATCAACGACTTGCATGGTACGGGCTGGCTTTTTCACATAAGAATCAAGCGGCATAAGACTGAGAATTGCGTGCAAGGCTTCTGTTGAATTGACCCCGGCCAATCGTTCAACGCGCACCCCACAGCTCTCTGCGGGAAAATTCGAATCTGCGATAACCAATTCATCACCATGTCCCATCGCCTTGAGGTGACGCAATAGATCCGGTGTCAGTAAATTTGGGATTCCAATAAGCATTTTTAATTCAGAAATTGCTGGATTCTAATTCTGTGATGGTATTTTGCAAGTTGCAACTGCTCTCACAAAAATTCTAAATAATGATATAATTCGTCGCGTTGCTCTCATGGCGGAAAAGTCTTGCATTGAAGTCGAGAAGATCCGACCAGAAGAGATCACAAATACAGTGAAGATGAAAGGATAATTTGCGGGCATGTCTCATTTACGGGTCGATAATCTACGCCGTAGCTTTGGCAGGGTCATAGCACTCGACGGAATAACTTTCGAAGTTGCAGATGGTGAATTCTTTTGCCTTCTTGGCCCATCCTCCTCTGGAAAGACGACGACCTTACGTGCGATTGCGGGACTCGAGAAACTTGAACATGGCAGGGTTCATTTTGCCGGTAAAGACGTTACCGAGCACCCCGTGCAGGGCCGTGGATTTTCAATGATATTCCAGACATTTGCACTCTATCCGCATCTCTCAGTTGAAGCTAATCTCGCACACCCTCTGCGAAGGACAGGCAGTAGCGGTGAGGAATGCAGTCGGCGCGTCGGTGAAGTTGCAGAGCTGTTGCGGGTAACGCATACACTTAAACGCAAGCCATCAACTCTATCTGGTGGTGAACAGCAACGTGTGGCGATTGGGAGAGCCATTGTTGGGCGCCCTAAATTGCTAATGCTCGATGAGCCTTTGACCAATCTAGACGCGAAGTTACGGGATGAAATGCGCACTGAGTTTAAACGTCTTCATCGCGAACTTGGTATGACGATGCTTTACGCGACGCCAGATCAGCTGGAGGCTTTGACGATGGGTGATCGGGTGGGTGTCATCAAGGACGGTAAAATTGTCACGACAGGCACGTCACGTGATCTTTATCGAGCCCCCAAGGACCTCTACGTTGCACGAATGGTTGGGTCGCCGCCAATTAATTTTTTTGATGCAACTGCACCTAAAGATGGCCAGATTTCATTACCATTTGCCGAGCACGTCGTGAAAGTTCCCCATGTCTCAGGGGGGCAATCCGTGGTTGTCGGACTTCGTCCACACGATATTGATCTCGCAGAAGACGCAACCGCGGGGATACCGGCACAAATTCACCTCACCGAACCGCTCGGCGATGTCACAATTCTCGATATCAGATCCCGCCAAACAGACATGAAGATGGTCCTGCCCGAAGAAATCGCTGCAAGATACGGGGTCGGTGACCAAATCAAGATTTCTTTCAATCCAGAAAATCTGCACGTTTTTGACTCATCGACTGGATTGCGTACTGTCATGGGATAGAGAGAATTCGGGATGGGGCAAGGAACTGATCCCC
>JAPOTI010000081.1 GCA_026709265.1 Paracoccaceae bacterium
ACCGAGAAGATCAGGAAAGGAATGAAATACATGCTGATCACCGCCGCTGCCTACAGGTCATTCAAGCGACAGCAGTCGATGACGGTGTCAACTATGGACTAGTGACAGCCGCGGGGCCCACCCGCATCGCCCGCGAAATGGGGATCTCACGCGGCACCGTGTACAAGGCAAAAGTCCCGTCACAATACAGAACGCAGCCCGTCCTGACATGCCATAAACCCGCCTCTGTCCCCTGTCCGTTTTTCCAGATGAGCAGATAGGCAGCTTTGAGCCGTTGCGGCCATGTCGGTCGACCGTGCCCTCAAGGAGGAAGAGAGTCCACCGCCGTGCGCGGTGGCACAGGCCAGCACCCACTGAACTGATTTGTGACAAAAGACATCAGTGAGGGGAAAGAGTCGTGTGATCCTTCTTTGACTGAATGGCACATGGAAAGACAAAACAGCGGTCACGCACGAGTCGCAACCAGAATTTCTGCCCCGGCTGAGGGAGAAATATGGCTGGCACACGTGCTTTGAGACGTGACGCATCAGCTTCCATCTGAAACTCAACCAGACTTTCATTTCCCAAAAATACCGACCGGCTGACTTCTCCCCGAGCGGGTTGGCCATCCTGTTGGCTCGGCGGCGGCACCTGGCTTTCGCGATCAAAATCCATGCGGACATGTTGTGGCCGGATCATGATCTCCACATCAGTGCCATCGGCCATACCGGGCGCAGGAAATTCGCCAAATAACGTTGATACACGACAGTCACGCACCACACCGTGAACCACGTTGAGGTCAGAAAAGTACTCCGCCGTCTCGCGGTCGACGGGATTGGAATAAAGTGTCAGAGGTGGACCGACCTGCACGATTCGCCCTGCACGCATCAAGGCGATCTGATCAGCGACCCGCATTGCCTCCGATGGTACATGCGTCACCAGCAGCACGGCGGCGCCCTCATCACGCAAAATATCGAGTGTTTCTTCTCGGATCCGGTCTCGCAATCGATCATCAAAACTGGAGAAAGGTTCATCAAGAAGCATGATCCGCGGCCGTGGTGCGATGGCACGCGCCAAGGCCGTACGCTGCTGTTCACCACCTGAGATTTCATGTGGATAGCGATCACGCAAATCTTCGAGACGCACCTTGTGCAACAACTCGTCAATGCGCGCCTGGCGGTCAAGATTCCTTCCAATCAGTCCAAAGGCGACATTTTCACTGACAGTCAAATGCGGGAAAAGGGCGAAATCCTGAAACATCAGACCAACTGACCGCTTCTCAGTGGCGACCTGCAGACCCCTGCCAACCACAATATTCCCGCTGATCCGTACTTCCCCCGCATCCGGTTCTTCGATTCCGGCAATGAGTCGGAGAAGTGTTGTTTTGCCACAACCGGAGGGGCCAAGCAAACAAGTCACCTCGCCGGCATGTATCTCGAGCGAGACATCCGATACGGCTGAGGTTGCACCGAACCTGCGCGACAGCGATAAAATTTGCAGTCTGGGTGGAGTTTTTGCCACTAACCGGGAACCTACAGTTGTTCTTGACAAAATTAATCAACTATTGCCGATAGCATGACAAATGTTGGCGATCAACCTGATGACAGATGACTGCAGTGTCGGCGACGGATTGTCTTGCAGCCCATCTTCATCTTGGCTTTGGCCGCCCAACCTTCGCTGGGAGGCTTCCAGACAGGTTTCACATTTTCAGCATGGCGTGCCCGAACCGTGTCCTGTCAGTCAGCGATAATCCGGAACCAGACGATGCATGAATCAGATCGTCAGATTGGCTGCTCCACCGTCAAGAAGAATATTCTGACCAATCAGGAAACCAACATGCTGCGAACACAGAAAAGCACAAACGGAACCGAATTCGGCGGCCGTTCCATAGCGCCCTGCTGGAATACTTGCTTCGCGATCTTTTCGAACCACACTGACTGAGCGACCTGCCTCATTCGCACCATGTGTATCAAGGGCAGTGGCGCGGTCGGTATCATGAATACCCGGCAGGAGATTATTGATGCAAACATTTGTGGATGCGACTTGCCGTGAGACACCGGCGACATAGCCGGTCAACCCGTTGCGAGCGGTGTTGGAGAGGCCAAGAGGTCCAATCGGAGCGCGTACGGAAACCGAGGTGATATTGACAACGCGACCCCATTTTCGTTGCATCATTCCCGGTAGAAGTCGTTTCATCAGATCGATTGGCGTGAGCATGTTGGCATCGAGAGCAGCGATAAAATCATCCCTGTCCCAATCGCTCCACAGACCCGGTGGCGGACCGCCCGCATTGGTCACGAGAATGTCGGGAGATGGGCAATGAGCAATGAGCGCCTCTCTTCCCGCTTCTGTCGTGACATCCACAGCAGCAGTTTTCACCGTGACCGCGTAACGGGAACGCAGATCTCTTGCCGTCTCCTCAAGGGCCTCGCGCCCGCGTGCGTTGATCACAAGATCGACACCGGCGGCGGCAAGGGCCTCGGCACAGCCGCGGCCGAGGCCCTTGGAGGATGCACAGACAATCGCTTGTTTTCCCTTGATACCCAAATCCATTTTTTTGCCCTCACAACTTTCTATCCGTCATCATGACATGTCATTTTATTCACATATTCGGCACAAACACGAGCAAGATTGACGCTGTGGATGACCAAATTACCAACCAATCAAAATTAAGTCGTCACCGTTCAAGCCCTTCTGTTTGATTGAGATTTCTATTCATGCGTGACTGATTCAAGGTGCTGTAGAGCTTGATTTCCTTGCCGGAATGGTGATCAGTTTGATGACGATACAATCCAATCAAATGAACCAGACAGGACGTGAGCAGCGACACCAAATCAACACGGTTATTGATGCATCAATAACCATCAGATAGTCACAAAACTGTCGCCGTCTGCGCAGGTCTTTGAATGACCGTTTGCAGTTTATTGCATTTCAGCAGAAAATAGTTATCCTTGGCAGGTCACTTGCCGTGGACGATTGCTGCCCGTCTGCTGGAACTGGCAGTGGAAAATTATTGGATTGATGACGACATTCGCCGAGCTTGGGCTTCACCCTTCCCTTCTTCGGGCGGTCACTGCCGCCGGGTACGAGACCCCGACCCCCATACAATCGCAAGCGATCCCGCCCGCCATTGAAGGGCGCGACGTGCTGGGAATCGCGCAAACCGGTACCGGCAAAACAGCGTCTTTCGTTTTGCCAATGATCAATGCGCTCATTCAGGGACGCGCAAGGGCGCGTATGCCGCGTTCACTCGTTCTTGCCCCAACCCGTGAACTGGCAACACAAGTCGCAGAGAGTTTCACAACCTACTCTGCCGATTCTCAGCTCACGATGGCGTTGTTGATTGGCGGCACCTCATTTGCTGATCAGCTCGCTCTTGTCGAACGAGGTGCAGACGTCCTCATTGCGACGCCAGGGCGCCTTCTGGATCATTTCGAGCGCGGCAGGCTGTTGTTATCGGGTGTGAAGATCGTCACCGTAGATGAAGCTGATCGTATGCTGGATATGGGGTTTATTCCCGATATCGAGCGTATTTTTAGACTCACCCCCTTTACCCGCCAAACATTCTTCTATTCGGCAACCATGGCACCTGAAATCGAGCGGTTGACGCAAGAATTTCTATCGAATCCGGTCCGTGTCGAAGTCACGCGGCAAGCCACCGTCGGTAAAAATATCTCGCAATATGCGCTCATGTTGCCACCGGGTCCAAAGGACCGCATATTCAAGGAAAAGCGTGCGCTGTTGCGGCGTGAAATCAGACAATTCGGGGGCGAAATTACCAACGCCATCATTTTTTGTAATCGCAAGACAGATGTTGATATTGTCTTCAAGTCGCTGCGGAAACATCGGTTTGACTGCGCTGCACTCCATGGTGACCTTGATCAGTCTTTACGCACCAAGGTCCTGAACGACTTCCGCGATGGCGGAAAACGCCTTCTGGTCGCTTCTGATGTTGCCGCCAGGGGACTCGATCTGCCCAATGTCAGTCATGTGTTCAACTTTGATGTACCGGTCAATCCAGAGGATTATGTCCATCGGATTGGGCGAACCGGGCGGGCTGGAAGGCATGGGATTGCCGTAACCCTGGTCGGGAAGAAAGAAGAGAAGGCGTTCGACGCCATCGAAAAGCTCTCCAATAGCGAGATTTCGCGTCGGACAGCACAGCCCGGCAGGCATCGATCGACACAGCAACATCCGCAATCTTCACCAGACGATAATGAAGGATCACGGGGACGCAGCAGGCATGACACGTCCAGCGGCAAGAAGCAGCTAAAAAGGCGTAAAAGAACACGCAGGCCGTCCCTGCCGCCCGTCAACACGAGCGAACCGGTTGTCGGGATGGGTGAACATGTCCCCGCATTCCTCAAACGCGATTAAATTACCTTGGTACCTCCTGTCACCCGACTGGAGGCAATCCCGCCACAAATACACAGCCTCATAAGGATATTGCACGCGTATGTTTCTGATCAGGAAATAGAAGAAAAGGAGGTTGTCCGCAGGGGTTGCGTGGAACTGGCAGATGGTCGAACAGGCGGGGTATGATCGAGCTGGGGAAGGATCACACGATGCAATGACTTGGAATCCCGGCCGACACGATCCAGATATTGGGGATTATAACCTTTGCTAAAATACTCCCTCGAAAATCAACTCGCTTCTACGGGTAAGGGGCGGCCTTCGGGCCGCCCCGGTGCGTTATGCCGATTGTACCTGCTCATGGAGTGATTCCCATATGGCTCGGTTTTGCACACGATTGATTCCTGATGGGAATCACTCCCGTCAAGACTATCTTGCTCAAGAACTCCATGATGTTCCGGTAAAAATTGAAAATTCGAGCCGTTTGATGCACCCTCAAGGACAGTTGTGCCGTGGCTCCTTTTCTGCACAGTAATCCTTGGATCCTACGACATGCCGGTGAGGAGGACACTCACCATTGGCCGCTTGCCACATCGGGCCGAAATCTCCCGGCGAACAGCAATTGAAACCTCCCTTTCGAGCCGTTCTTCATCCGCCATCTCGCTGTCGTTGAGACGACCCACACAATCGTCAATCGCGTCGATCACAAATTCATCCAGTTGCCCGTTCAATCCTGTATAGATCCCCTTGCACTTGGCGGCGATTTCGATCTCACGTCGTCGCGTTGCAAAGTTTATGGACACTGAAACCATGCCGTCACGCGCCATTCGCAACCGATCACGTACCACCCCGGATTGCGCCGAAATTACGCTGGTGCCATCCAGATAGGTTCGTCCTGCAACACCATCCTCGCCGACAATCTCTCCTGATTGAAGATCCGCCATCTTCCCATTTCCCACGACGGTTGCGCGAAAACCATTTTCCCTTGCAAGTTCAGCATGGCCGACCAAATGGCGGTATTCGCCATGCATCGGCACGACCAGCCTGGGCGACAACAGCTTCTGCAAATGTGTGAGATCAGGGCGGTTGGCATGCCCTGAGACATGGAACGCACCCTCATCATCATCAATCACGCGAATACCGGCGGAAGCAAACCGATTGACGACTCGCGCAACTGACAATTCATTTCCGGGAATCGTCTTTGAAGACAGGAGAAATGTATCACCGGCAATCAATCGAAATCCACGAAAATTCCCATGCGAAAGTTGCGCCGAAGCGGATCGCAACTCGCCCTGACTCCCGGTGGTCAGCAACAAGAGCTTGTGGCGTTTCATTCCGAGTGCTGACTCGGGCGCAAGGAATGGCGGAAAATCATCAACGATGCCACAATCGACCGCCGCACTGGTCATGCGTAACATCGCTCTTCCCAGCAATACAACCGACCGGCCGGCACGTGCCCCGGCCTGTGCAAGCTGTCGAACGCGGGTGATATTCGATGCGAAGGTCGTCGCCGCAACCATTCCGTCTGAATCGGCGATCAGTTGCGTCAATGCCGCAGTCAGACTGGATTCGGCGCGCCCCTCACTTTTCACGAAAACATTTGTTGAATCGCATATCAAGGCAAGGATTTCACTGTCCCTGATGTCTTTCCAGCCAGCATGACTGAACATTGCCTCCTCGGACAAGGAACTGTTGAGCTTGAAATCGCCGGTATGCACAATGCGACCTGCAGGACAGTCAATGACCAAAGATGAAGCTTCGGGAATCGAATGGGGAACAGGTAAAAAACCAACCGAGAAAGGACCCGCATTCACACGGGCAGGACTGGCGTCGACCACATGCAGACAGTCAGACTCCAATTGCATCTCCTCGAATTTCTGCCACGCAAGGTGCGCTGTGAATGCCCGCGCATAAACGGGGACGCCGAGGCAGGTCTGGATACGTGCAATGGCACCAACATGATCTTCATGGGCATGCGACAGAAAGATGCCCTCAATCCGTTCCGCGCGTTCCTGCAGCCACGCGATATCGGGCATGACATGGTCAATCCCCGGTGTTGTTTCCATGTCGGGAAATGCAATTCCGGCATCGACCACGAGCAGACGCTCACGCCCCTTCTGACCGTAGCCGTACACATACATATTCATTCCGATCTCGCCAGCACCTCCGAGAGGAAGATAAAATAAACGGTTTTTTGCCATCGTCCTTACTCCCTGTTGTGCTGACTGATCAAAGCCAATCCGTGCATCGTCAGATTTTCGTTCACATGGTCAAACAACTTCGATTCACGGTCGAACAAACTTGCTAATCCACCGGTACCGACGGTCTGCATCGAACATCCCCGCTCAGTGCAAATACGGTCACAAATTCCTTCAACCATGCTCAGATGTCCCCAGTAAATTCCCGCGTGTAAACAGTCTCTCGTATTGGTGCCAACCGCCTTCTGCGGACACATGATCTCAACATGCGGAAGGGCCGCAGCAGCCTGGTGAAGAACCCGCACGGACAGTTCAATCCCCGGCGCAATGGCACCACCAACATACGCGCCGTCCGCGTCCACCACATCAAAATTGGTCGCCGTGCCAAAATCAACGACAATCAGATCACCCCCATAAAGCGTGAACGCGGCTGTCGCATTGGCCAGACGGTCAGCACCAACATGGGCATTTTCATCGACCTTCGGCGCCACCGGTAAGCGGCAATCGGAACTGCCAACTATCAGCGGATCGATGCGATAATGCTGTCGACACATCGATTT
Source organism: Paracoccaceae bacterium (assembly GCA_026709265.1). Classification (GTDB taxonomy): domain Bacteria; phylum Pseudomonadota; class Alphaproteobacteria; order Rhodobacterales; family Rhodobacteraceae; genus JAPOXR01. The sequence continues at coordinate 7,091 of JAPOTI010000081.1, forward strand.
GAGGTGAAACAGGACATTGGGGACAACCGAGGCAATGACGACTGTGCCGATGGATGGGGAGTCAACTGTCCCCATCAATGAGGACAACCAGACAAAATACTCATCTCCTGTTCGTTGCGCTTCTGTGGCACACCGCCAGTGACACATCATGTGATCACCGTCAAACAGCGCGAACATGGTATTGGTGTTGCCAACATCAATCGCAAGGAGCACGTTCATTTTCTGAATCCATGATCATATCTCCGGCCGCAAGGTGAATCCGTTCGCTTCCCATGAGCAGTACCGCCTCACCACTGGCGCTGATTCCTTCAAATTTTCCGCGGTAAGCCTTGCCGGCCACCGAGACCCTGACATTGTCTCCGATCCCATCCGCCGCCTCCTGCCAGTCCTGCCGCAAACTCTCGAAACCTGCCTCCTTCAACTGTGCCTCACGCGTTTCAAAGCTCATCGCCAAATGCGGAAGAAAGTCATCGGGAGTCACAAGACGCCCGGTTTCACCAACCAGGCTGACCGGTGGCGGCGCATCGACGTCCCGGTCAATGATCATGGGAGCCGAGGCCAGGTTGACACCAAAACCGGCGATCAGGTGCCGCCTCGCCCCCCGCCCTATCGATTCAAGCAGAATTCCGGCCATCTTGCCGCGATTCAGCAGCAGGTCGTTTGGCCATTTCAATCGGAAACAGCTCGTGCCATCAGCCAAATGTCTGCAGGCATCGTACAATGCGAGTGCCGCGACAAAACTGCGCAATGGAGCGATATCATTCTCATCAATTGGCATGACCAGAGTCGCCGCTAGATTGCCCCTGGCATCGAGCCAAGGACGGTTGAACCGCCCCCGACCAGCAGTTTGAATTCCCGCCTGGATCCATGTGGGGCGGTGCGTTTCTGCGGCAATCCTGCGACCCTCTGCATTGGTGCTGTCGACGATATCGAGCATTCGTCGCCCGACATTATGCGGCCAGAAAACCATTCAACCGCGCGGCACAGGGACCGCCAGATACAGCGGCAACAGGCAGTGATCAGGCAAGGTAATCATTCAACCAAGCAACGCTTGCACCGCATTGTCGGCAAAGTCATTCAGCATGAACAAATTGATAACTCCCACCACCATCGCCAGCGCTGCAACCAGAAGAACCGACTGCGCCAAGACACTCATCGGCTCGTCAAGCTGTTCAGCCTCCTGACCAAAATACATCAGATAAACAATGCGCAAATAATAGTAGGCACCGATAACTGATGCGATCGCACCTGCAATCGCCAACCACAATAGATCGGCGTTCATGACCGCCAGGAAGACATAAAATTTGGTGAAAAAACCGGCCATCGGCACGATCCCGGCCAGCGAAAACAGGAGCACCAGCAACGATAGAGCGCGGGCGGGTGCTTGCTGTGAATAGAGGCTCAATCCGGCAATGAGGGTCACCTGTCGCCCATCGCGGCGCATGGACAGAATCAACGCGAAAGTTCCAAGATTCATGACGACATAGATCACCAGATAGACGAGCATGGACCGTAAACCTTCGGCATTGGCTGCCGCCAGCCCGGCCAGCGCGTAACCCATATGCGAAATTGACGAATAAGCCATGAGTCGCTTGATATCGGTCTGACCAATGGCAGCAATGGCCCCAAGAAACATGGATGCCACCGAAAGAACTGCGATGATCATCTGCCAGTCAGCCTGCGCAGCACCAAAGGCCTCGAATAACAGCCGCGCGAGGAGCATGAGAGCCGCCACCTTCGGGGCCGTTGCAAAAATCGCAGTCACCGGTGTCGGCGCACCATCATAGACATCCGGCGCCCACATATGAAAGGGTGCTGCAGAAATCTTGAATGCCAGACCAACAAGAATGAAAATGAGTCCATAGAGCAGCCCAAACGACATCTCATTTTCTGCCGAGGCCGCAATACCGGAAAATAAGGTCGTGCCTGAATAACCGTAAACGAAAGAAGCCCCGAACAGCAGAATTCCTGACGACAAGGCACCAAGCACAAAATACTTGACTCCCGCTTCGGTCGAACGGGCGCTGTCGCGATGAAAAGAAGCCAACACATAGAGCGCCAGCGACTGCAGTTCCAAACCCATATAAAGCAGCATCAGATCGCTTGCCGAGACCATCATCATCATTCCCAGAACGGCGAATGCGATGAGTGCAGGAAACTCAAATTTGAGCAGATTGCTGCGCTCAAGATATTCACGACTTATCACCAACAAGACCGACATTGAGGCCAGAATGGTGATTTTGGCAAAACGGGCATAGAAATCGTCGGTAAAGGCTCCACTAAAGGCCGTGCGCGTACCCTCGGGTGAAAAACCAATCCACACGGCAAGTGCGAGGAAAGCCAGAGCCGTGATCCAGATAATCACGCTGGCTGTCTGCGCGGAGCGGCTGAAGACACCCCACATCAGTGCCACCATGGCATAAATTGCCAGTGTCATCTCCGGCAAGATGACTGCGATATCCTGCGCCAGTATCAATTGCATTGCCTATCGCGTGCCAGCGGCAACATGGGCCGCACGGCTTTCTGTCACATCTGCGACGAGCTGTTCGACGCTGACGCCAATCACATCAGTGATCAAACTGGGATAGAGACCCAGCAACAGTGTTATCACAACCAACGGAACGAAGACCAGCTTTTCCCGCCCATCCATATCCGTGATCATCTTCAGGGACTCCTTCACCAAGTCACCGAAAACCACGCGTCGAAACAGCCACAATGCATAGCAGGCCGAAAGAATGACCCCGGTAGCGCCCAATGTTGCCATCCAACTGCTGACCCGGAAGGTGCCAGCCAGCGTCAGAAACTCACCGACAAAACCACTGGTACCGGGCAAACCGACATTGGCGAGAGTGAAGAACATGAAGATCAACGCATAGACAGGCATACGGACCACCAGACCGCCATAAGCCTCAATATCCCGCGTATGCATGCGATCGTAGATCACGCCGACACAAAGAAACAGAGCCCCCGAAATAAAGCCATGCGAGATCATTTGAAAAACAGCCCCATCAATTCCCTGTCGATTGGCCGCAAAGATACCCAACGTCACAAATCCCATATGGGCAACCGACGAATAGGCGATCAGTTTCTTCATGTCCTCCTGCATCATCGCCACCAGCGACGTGTAAATGATCGCAATAACGCTCAAGCCCATGACAAATGGTGTCAGAATCTCCGAAGCAATCGGAAACATCGGCAAACTGAAGCGGAGAAAGCCGTATCCGCCCATTTTCAGAAGAATCGCGGCGAGGATGACCGATCCCCCGGTCGGCGCTTGAACATGGGCATCAGGAAGCCACGTATGGAAAGGCCACATCGGCAGCTTGACAGCGAATGAAGCGAAGAATGCCAGCCACAAGATAGTCTGAATACCCCCCGCAATAGAAATGCCGAGAAATGTGAATGTCTCTGAGGGAACATCAAAGAGCAGGAGTTCAGTGATGTCGGAACTGCCTGCCATCAGGAACAGAGCGATCATCGCGAGCAGCATCAGGATGGAACCGAGGAGCGTGTAAAGAAAGAACTTGAAGGCAGCGTAGATACGCTCCTTTCCGCCCCAAATTCCGATGATCAGAAACATCGGGATCAATCCGGCTTCAAAGAACAGATAGAAGAGAACCAGATCCAGCGAGCAGAACACACCGATCATAAAGGTCTCAAGGACCAGCAGGGCCGCCATGAACTCCTTGACACGATGCGTGACGTCCCAGCAGGCAAGGACAGTAATGGGCATCAGGAAAGTCGTCAGCATGACAAAAAGAATGCTGATTCCATCGATTCCAACCTTGTAACGCAGCCCGAACAGCCACTCCGCCTCCTCGACCAGCTGAAACCCGGAATCGAGCCGATTGAATTCAAGAAAGACAAAGGCCGAAATCAGAAACGTGGCCAGCGTCGTGATGACCGTCAGGTATTTCACATTCTTCTGCGCATCTTCGTCATCGCCACGCAGGAAGAGCATCATGACCACAGCCGCTGTCAGCGGGGCAAACATCATGATTGAGATCAGATTGTTCAACCGCCGCCCCCAAGAATAGAAATCACCACAACGAGGAGGACGGCCCCGGCGACCATGACAAACGCGTAATGAAACAGATAGCCCGACTGAAACCGGGCGGCGAGCCGCGACAGAAGAGGAATCGCGGCCATCGAGACCGCATGCAAGGTTCCGTCAATGATGCCCAGATCACCCCGTTTCCAGAGAATGCTTCCAGCCCGCTTCGCCGGATTCACCAGCAGAAAATCGTAGATTTCGTCAAAATACCATTTGTTGAGCAGAAACAGGTAAAGAGGATGATGCTGCGCCGCCAGCCGAGCCGGAATTGATTGATTGCGGATATAGAACAGCCAAGCCAAAGCCAGGCCGATGACCATGGCCCAAAAGGGTGCCGCCTTCACCCAGTCAGGCACGTGATGAGCGGCCTCGAGAACATGATTGCCCGCACCGGCAAATATGGCTTCTCCGAACCAGGTGTGAGCTTCCTTGCCAAAAAACGGTTCATACCAGATCATCCCGGCAAACAACGAACCCACGGCAAGAGTGGCAATTGGAATCAGCATTGTCCGTGGTGATTCATGAGCGTGTTCATAAATCTCAGATCGGCCGCGCGGCGCACCAAAAAAGGTAAGAAAAATCAGTCGCCATGAATAGAAACTGGTCATCAATGCGGCCACCAGAAGCAGCCAGAAAGCAAATCCTCCGGGACCTGTTGCAGCCGCAAAAGTCGATTCGATAACAGCGTCCTTCGATACGAATCCGGCAAAGCCATAATAGGTCAGTGGAATGCCCACACCGGTAATCGCCAAAGTTCCAATGACCATGCACCAGAAAGTCCATGGAATCTTGTGGCGCAAACCACCATATTGCCGCATATCCTGTTCGTGATGCATGGCATGAATCACCGACCCGGCACCGAGGAATAGGAGTGCCTTGAAAAAAGCATGGGTGAAAAGATGGAACATTGCCGCCTGGTAGACACCAACACCCGCGGCGGCGAACATGTAACCGAGCTGTGAACAGGTCGAATAGGCGATCACGCGCTTGATATCATTCTGCACAAGTCCGATCGTCGCTGCAAAAAAGGCAGTGGACGCCCCGATGACGGTCACGGCCGCCAGTGTCGTCGGTGCGAACTCGAAAAGCGGTGAGAAGCGACACACCAGAAAGACACCGGCGGTCACCATGGTCGCCGCATGGATGAGCGCCGACACCGGGGTTGGTCCTTCCATGGCGTCGGGAAGCCAGGTGTGCAGAAATAACTGGGCTGATTTTCCACATGCACCAACGAACAACAATGATGCCGTCAGCTCCGCCGCATTGAGCTGCATCCACAGAAAATCGACCCTGGTGCTGGCGAGGGTCTCGGCAGCGGCAAAGATCACTGGAAACTGAACGGAATCTGTCAGCAAGAACAGCGCGAAGATTCCCAGGGCCAGACCAAAATCCCCCACACGATTGACAATGAAGGCTTTCATGGCGGCAGCATTGGCCGTCGATTTTCGATAGTAGAAACCGATCAGCAGGTAGGAGGCAACGCCAACCCCTTCCCAGCCAAAAAACAGTTGCAGCAAATTGTCCGACGACACCAGAACCAGCATGGAAAAGGAGAAGAATGACAGATAGGCAAAGAACCTCGGCTGGTAGGACTCATGTTGTGGCCATTGCGGGTCCGCATGCATGTAACCGAAACTGTATAGATGGACGAGCGCCGACACGGTTGTCACGACAACCAGCATGATAGACGTGAGCCGGTCAAGTCGGATGGACCAATCCGCAGTCATGGAACCGCTGTCAAAAAAGCGCAACAGCCTGACCGACTCGGTGTCTCCCGAGAAAGTCACAAAGACGATCCAGCTGAGTATGGCAGCAACAAAAATCATCGTCGCAGCAACAATCATTGCTGCTTTCTCGCCAACAAACCGATGACCGAAACCACAGGCGAGCGCACCGAAGAGCGGACCGAGAACAATCGTCGTGAGCAGAATCGGCGTCATTCTTTGCTATCCTCTCAAACCGCTGACTTCATCCACGGCTATGGTGTCACGATTGCGGTGGAAACAGACAAGTATGGCAAGACCAATCGCTGCTTCAGCGGCAGCCACAGTGAGGACAAAAAGTGTAAAGACCTGACCGACGAGATCACCAAGATGCACGGAAAAAGCAACCAGATTGATGTTCACCGCAAGCAGCATCAATTCGATCGCCATCAGGATCACGATGATATTCTTGCGGTTCAGGAAAATCCCAAACACCCCTGTCACAAACAGGATCGTCGCCACCACCAGATAGTGTTCGAGGCCAATCACAACTTATCTCCCGAACCAGGCCTCAAATCCTTCAATTCGATCGAACGTTTCGGATCACGATACATCTGCTGCAGAATATCCTGGCGCTTGACCCTGTCCCGACGACGGTGCGTCAACACGATGGCACCAATCATCGCCACCAGCAGGATCAGGCCCGCCGATTGAAAGAGCAGCACGAAGTCGGTGTAAATGACCTGTCCGAGAGCCTGCGTATTGTGGGATTCAGTGACCATCGGTGCGACTGATTGACGTTGCCCGTCGGCGAGCGGTGATATGGTCCAATCACCGATTTCGATACCAAGAATCATCAGGAGAACCACCCCGATCAGCAGGCCGACCGGAATATATTTTGCCATACCGGCACGAAAAGCGGCAAAATCGACATCCAGCATCATGACAACGAACAGGAACAGAACCGCCACCGCACCGACATAGACAATCACCAGCAACAGCGCGATGAATTCGGCACCTTGCAGCACAAACAACCCGGCTGACGAGAGAAAGGCCAGAATCAACCAAAGGACGCCATGCACGGGGTTGCGGGCCAGAATCACTGACAATCCGGCAAAGACAACAAGCAGCGCAAAGACATAAAATGCGAGTGTCTGAATGACCATCAGTGGGCGACCTTTGCGTTATGCGAGCAGCCGAGCCGGTTACCGATAAGGGGCATCAAGTTCAATATTGGCAGCGATCTCCGCCTCCCAACGGTCGCCATTCGCGAGCAGTCGCTCCTTATCGTAAAACAGTTCCTCACGGGTTTCGGCAGCGAACTCAAAGTTCGGCCCTTCGACAATCGCATCGACCGGGCAGGCTTCCTGACAGAAACCGCAATAGATGCATTTTGTCATGTCAATGTCATAGCGTGTGGTGCGGCGGGAACCGTCGGCACGTGGCTCGGCATCGATGGTGATCGCTTGCGCCGGACAGATCGCCTCGCACAATTTGCAGGCAATGCATCTCTCCTCACCATTCGGATAGCGCCGCAAAGCATGTTCACCCCGAAAACGCGGTGATAATGGGCCTTTTTCGTGAGGATAATTGACCGTTGCCTTGGGTGCGAAGAAATATTTCATACCCAGCCGGAAACCGGAGAGAAAATCGAGTAGCAGCGTATATTTTACCGCCCGTTTCAGATCAGCAGACTGCAACATCAGTTCATCCTTCTTGTCCAGCCGACAATGAAAATAGACAACACAACGGATCGTGTGTGAACATCGCTTAACTCACCTCTGCCCAACGAACATAGAAGCCACCGAACCATTCGAATTGAACAAACAAACCCGTCAGCACGACCCATCCCAGGGATAACGGCAGGAAAACCTTCCAACCAATCCGCATCAGCTGATCATAGCGGTAACGGGGAACCACGGCTTTCACCAGCGCAAACAGGAAAAAGAAAAACGCCATCTTGGCGACCATCCATAGCGCCCCATCGGGCAACATCGGAAACGGCGACAACCAACCGCCAAAAAAGAGAATAGACATGAGAGCACACATCATGAAGATCGCAATATATTCGCCGGCCATGAAGAGCAGGAATGGCGTCGATGAATATTCGACCTGATATCCGGCGACGAGTTCCGATTCGGCTTCCGGTAAATCAAAAGGCGGGCGGTTGGTCTCTGCCAGCGCCGAGACAAAAAACAAAACAAGCATCGGCAGATGCGGCAACCAATACCAGGAAAAGAAATGGCCCGCTCCATCCTGGGCACGTACAATTTCGGTCAGATTGAGCGACCCGGTGGAAATCAGAATTCCAACAATGATGAAACCGATCGAAACTTCGTAGGAAATCATCTGGGCCGCACTGCGCAACGCGCCGAGAAAAGCATATTTGGAATTCGATGCCCATCCTCCCATGATGACGCCGTAAACCTCGAGCGATGAGACAGCGAAGAGGAACAATATTCCGATATTGAGATTGGCCAGAACCCATCCGTCTGCAAAGGGAATGACCGCCCAGGCGGCCATCGCGAGGGTGAAGGAAATCAGAGGTGCAAGCAGAAAAACCGGCCGATCAGCCCCGGCTGGAATGACGATTTCCTTGACGATATATTTGAACGCATCAGCAACCGACTGCAACAATCCGAATGCGCCGACCACATTCGGTCCCCGGCGCATTTGCACCGCCGCCCAGATTTTACGATCACCGTAAACAAGAAACAGCAGCGAAATCATCACAAAAGCGACAATTAACAGACTCTGTGCGAGAATGAGAACGAAGGTTCCGGGCCCGGAAGCCAGAAAATCAGCCACAATAATGCCTGTTTCCGCCGAGACAATGACAGACGCGGGCCATCAATCCTGCCAGGTCAATCGGCGGGTCATGCAGCGCGTGCATTGGCTGCTTCCATGGGCGACGATTGCCCGGCCAGTTCTGCCATCAACGGGGATGCACGGAGAATGGGGTTACTCAAGTAAAATTCACCGTCGGCAATGGTGATCTCATCATCATCGCAACTTCCACGCGGCAGCATTTGCAACCCGTTTTTTGGCACCGCGTCAAGGGCACCCAGATGTGGGTGGTCACGAGTGAGCGCCAGACGCAACTGCTGGAGACTGTTGAATGGCAATGCCCGGCCCATTTCACCCGAGATCGCGCGGATGATCGCCCAGTTATCTTTCGCCACACCCGGGGGGAATGTGGCCTTGGCAGCGAGTTGCGGCCGCCCTTCGGTATTGACAAAAATTCCCGATTCCTCGGTATAAGCCGCCGCAGGCAAGACCAGATCAGCACGCTCCGCACCGCGATCACCATGACTCCCTTGATAGATAACAAATGGTCCCGGTTCGATGTCAGTTTCGTCCATTCCCAGATTGTAAACGGTTACGACGGAAGCAAGGGCGGCATCCAGACCGGCCGGATGGGTAAAGTTCACGTCCAATGCACCCACCCGGCTGGCTGCCCTGTGCAGCATCAACAATCCGCGACCAAAGGATCCAATTTCCATCGCAGCCGCCAATATGGCTTCGCCGCTCCGACCAGAGATTGCACCTTGTCCAACGATCACCAGACAATCAGACGATTCGTCGCCTATACTGTCGGCAAATGCCCCGAGATCCCGGGCGCACGACCCCAGATTATCGTAGCCATAGGTCAGATCCAGATCGGGGCCAAACAGGCCAATCTCCGCGCCACGCAACCAGGCGGCACGAATACGGGCATTGAGAACTGGCGCTTCATTGCGGGGGTCGGTGCCAACAAGAATAATCCGAGATGCCTCATCAATCGCATCAATCGTCGCGGTTCCGGCATAGGCGGAGCGGTTCTCTGCAGGCAACGCCTCCCGCGCGGTTCGGCATTCCTTACGACCACCAAGATCATCAATCAGTTTTCCCAGCGCATAGATCGCTTCGGTCGGTGCCAATTCGCCGGCAAGCCCAGCGACCGGACCGATGCTGAGTTTTTCGCTGGCCATTTGCAGTGCCTCTGACCAGCCCACGGGGTGCAGACGCCCGTCACGGCGCAGATAGGGACGATCCAGCCGTTGCCGCCGCAATCCATCCCATGCGAATCGTGTTGTATCGCTAATCCATTCCTCATTGATCGCGTCATGATTCCGCGGGATAATGCGCATGACCTCCCGCCCCTTGCTGTCGACACGAATATTGGCACCGAGCGCATCCATGACATCAATCGTCTCGGTCTTGGTCAGCTCCCAAGGGCGCGCGGTAAAGGCATAAGGTTTGGACGTGAGGGCGCCGACCGGACACAAATCGATAATGTTGCCCTGCAGATTGGAATTGAGGGTCCGGCGAAGATAGCTTGTAATCTCCGCATCTTCACCGCGCCCCGTCTGCCCCATTTGTGTATTTCCAGCCACTTCGGTGGTAAACCGCACACAGCGGGTGCAGGAGATACATCGCGTCATGCAGGTTTCAATCAACGGACCCAAATTCAGATCATCGACCGCCCGTTTTGGCTCACGATAGCGACTGAAATCAACACCGTATGCCATCGCCTGATCTTGCAGGTCGCACTCTCCACCCTGATCGCATATCGGACAGTCAAGCGGGTGATTGATCAAGAGGAATTCCATCACCCCTTCCCGCGCCTTGCGCACCATGGGGCTATTGGTGCGGATCATCGGCGGTTTATTTTCCGGACCAGGGCGCAGATCCTTGACCTGCATCGCACATGACGCCGCGGGTTTGGGAGGACCTCCAACGATTTCCACCAGACACATTCGGCAGTTGCCGGCAATCGACAAACGTTCGTGATAGCAAAAACGGGGAATTTCGATCCCAACCTCTTCACAAGCTTGAATCAGTGTTAATTCCGGCCTGACCTCAAACAATTGACCATCAATCTGGATCTCCCGCAACTCATCCATGGAGTCGAATTCCCTTACACTTCATCTTGCAATGAACTGGTTGACACCAGTTGGGCCGCACGCTTCTGTTCGTGCGCAGACCGCGTATTGCTGGCAGTCTGGCGCGCCGCGATTCGCGCTTCCATCTCCGGGCGAAAATGCCGGATCAACCCTTGAATTGGCCAGGCCGCAGCATCACCAAGCGCACAGATGGTATGACCTTCGACCTGTTTGGAAACTTCATGCAACATGTCAATCTCACTGGTTTCAGCATCGCCAGTCATCATTCTGTTCATCACCCGCATCATCCACCCGGCCCCTTCCCGGCACGGCGTGCACTGACCGCAACTTTCATGTTTGTAAAATTTTGAGAGGCGCCAGATCGCCTTGATGATATCCGTCGACTGATCCATCACAATCACGGCGGCGGTCCCGAGTCCACTCTTTTGCCCGGCCAGCCAGTCAAAATCCATGATCGCGTCGGCACAGAGCTCAGCTGGAAGACAGGGGACGGAAGAACCGCCCGGAATGACGGCTTTCAGATTGTCCCAACCACCACGCACGCCACCACAATGGCGATCAATTAATTCGCGCAGCGGGATCGACATGGCCTCTTCGACAACGCAGGGTGCGTTGACATGGCCGCTAATCGCAAAAATCTTGGTCCCGGTGTTGCGTGGGCGCCCGATTCCGGCAAACCATTCCGCGCCGCGCCGCAGGATGGTCGGCACGACGGCGATGGATTCCACGTTATTCACAGTCGTTGGACAGCCGTAAAGTCCAGCCATCGCAGGAAAGGGCGGCTTCATCCGCGGCATGCCTTTTTTGCCCTCGAGACTTTCGAGCAGTGCGGTTTCCTCGCCACAAATATAAGCCCCGGCTCCATGATGGAGATAGACATCAAAGTTCCAGCCGGAGCCAGCCGCATTCTTGCCGAGCAAACCGGCCGCGCGCGCCTCGTCAATGGCACTCTGCAACAATTCACGTTCGCGCACATATTCGCCGCGGATATAGATATAGGCTGATTCCGCACCCATCGCGAAACCGGCGAACAAACAACCTTCAAGCAGACTATGCGGCTCATGACGGAGAATTTCACGATCCTTACAGGTTCCCGGCTCTGATTCGTCAGCATTGACCACCAGATAATTTGGACGCACACCATCCGGTGCCGGCATGAAGCTCCATTTCAATCCGGTCGGAAACCCGGCACCGCCGCGACCCCGCAACCCGCTGTTCTTGACCTCTTCGATGATCCACTCACCACCCTTTTTGATCAAACCAGCGGTGCCATCCCAATGGCCACGCCGCATGGCACCCGCCAATGTGCATTCACCGCGTCCGTACAGGTTGGTGAAAATACGATCTCTATCGTCAAGCATTACAAAACTGTTGCCATGTGTTTATGACTCGCTGCCATCAATTCGTCTGATCGAATCACCCCGTTGCAGGGCCCGTTCAACTGCTGCATTGCGCAACGCACCACCCGCCTGAATCTCGGTCAAACTGGTCTCTCCGGTGACCGGTTCCGAAGAGAAACGGCCGATTTGTGATCCCGGTTGCGGCACCCGCCCCGCCGCCAGTTCGTCGATGATTCCACTCAGTGACTGCGCCGTCAAATCTTCAAAGTAATCCTTGCCGATCTGCGCCATCGGTGCATTCGAACATGCGCCAAGACACTCAACCTCCTCCCATGAGAATTGACCATCGGAAGAGAGCTCATGCGGGTGTTCGGCAATGCGACGGCGACAAACTGCAATCAGGTCTTCTGATCCGCAAATCATGCAAGTTGTGGTTCCGCAAACCTGAATATGAGCAACGGAACCAACCGGTTTCAGGTGAAACATGAAATAGAATGTTGCGACTTCGCAGGCGCGAATATGCGGAATTTCCAGGAGATCGGCAACATATTCCACGGCGGGGCGCGACAGCCAGCCTTCCTGTTCCTGTGCCCGCATCAACAGCGGGATGATCGCCGAGGCCTGGCGGCGGGGTGGATAATTCTGAACTTGACGCTGGGCCCAGACAAGATTGTCTGGGGTGAATTCGAATGACTCCGGCTGAATATGGTGAAAGCGGCGGCGCATAAAGTCAATTTTCCCCTCTGCCGATCGCAATGCGTCTCCCAGAGATGGCTGGGCGCATCCAGCCGGGGATACCGGCATGGAGATGCGCGTCAGCCAAGATAGGAACGCGATCGCAATTCACCGGTCGATTTCTCCAAACACGACATCAAGCGAGCCAATCACAGCGGAAACATCGGCGAGAAGGTGGCCTGCGCATAAATGGTCCATCGCCTGCAGGTGAGGAAATCCCGGCGCACGAATTTTAGCCTTGTAGGGTCGATTGGTGCCATCCGACACCAAATAGACTCCAAATTCGCCCTTCGGGGCTTCGACGGCTGCGTAGACTTCTCCTTCAGGAACCCGGAAGCCTTCAGTGTACAATTTGAAGTGATGGATCAGTGCCTCCATTGAGGACTTCATCTCACCGCGTTCAGGAGGGGCAATTTTGCCGCGGTTCAGGACATCGCCCGTTGCCACCGCAAGCTTCTCAATCGCCTGAAGCATGATTTTCACACTCTCACGCATCTCCGCCATGCGACACAGATAGCGATCATAGCAATCGCCATTCCGACCAATCGGGATCAGGAAATCGAACTCGTCATAACATTCATAGGGTTCAGCGCGCCGGAGATCCCACTCGATGCCCGAACCACGTGCCATGACCCCGGAAAAAGCCCAGTCTTCAACATCTTCGCGAGACACGATGCCAATATCGACGTTTCGTTGCTTAAAGATCCGGTTCTCAGTCAACAGGTTGTCAATGTCATCCAGCCTGGCAGGAAATTCCTCACACCATTCCGCAATATCGGAAAGCAGGTCGGGGGGCAGATCCCGATGGACACCACCGGGACGGAAATACGCCGCATGCAGCCTTGCGCCACATGCCCGCTCATAGAATACCATGAGTTTTTCCCGCTCTTCAAATCCCCAGAGCGGCGGTGTCAAGGCACCGACATCCATTGCCTGCGTCGTCACATTCAGCAGATGGTTAAGAATCCGCCCCATCTCCGAATAGAGAACCCGAATCAACGTGGCGCGGCGTGGAATATCAATATCCGTCAGTTTCTCTATGGCCAGACACCAGGCATGCTCCTGGTTCATCGGGGCCACATAATCGAGCCGGTCGAAATAGGGTAAATTCTGCAGGTAAGTGCGACTCTCCATCAGTTTCTCAGTGCCCCGATGCAACAAGCCGATATGTGGATCACATCGTGTGACGACTTCGCCATCCAGCTCAAGAACGAGTCGCAACACGCCATGTGCCGCCGGATGTTGCGGGCCAAAATTGATGTTAAAATTACGGATCGTCCCGTCTTCTGATGACGTCATATCATCACCGTCCATCATCACTCACAGCCCCGCCTGATTGTGCGCCGCAAAGGTTCGTTCTTGTCACCAACGCACTTCCTTTCTCCAATACGCTTTGAATGCCTATATGAATGTGTTACCGACTTTCCGGACTGGAATCATCGTCAAGAACATATTCAGCACCTTCCCATGGACTCATGAAGTCAAACTGGCGATATTCCTGAACCAGGTTGACCGGTTCATAAACGACGCGTTTGTTTTCCTCATCATAGCGCACCTCTGAGAAACCGGTTGTTGGAAAATCCTTGCGCAGGGGGTGCCCCTGGAATCCGTAATCGGTCAGCAATCTTCGGAGATCGGGATGACCGGAAAAACGGATCCCATACATGTCATACACCTCGCGCTCAAACCAGTTTGCCGCCGGGTGCACATCGATAATTGACGCCATCGGTGCGTCCTCATGAACGGCCACCTTGACCCGAATGCGCTGATTCAGGACCATCGACAAAAAATGGTAAACCACATCGAAGCGCTTTTCTCGACCGGGACGATCGATGGCTGTGATGTCGATAAGTGTTGTGAAGCGGCATTGACTGTCGCGTTTCAGGAACTCAACCAAATCCTTGATACCGGACGCGACCGCTGTCACAACGAGTTCATCGCGCAACTCTTCTGCGGTCAGGATCACATCGGACCGGCAATCCTGCAAGTGCTGAGCCAGCAAACTCACGCCGTCAACTGACGCCATATCATATCAGCGGTTGATTGTGCCAGTGCGGCGAATTTTGCGCTGCAACTGCAGAATGCCGTATAACAGTGCCTCTGCAGTCGGCGGACAGCCAGGCACATAGACGTCAACGGGGACAATGCGATCGCAGCCGCGGACCACCGAATAGCTGTAATGATAGTAACCACCGCCGTTGGCGCATGATCCCATCGAGATGACATAACGCGGTTCCGGCATTTGATCATAGACCTTGCGCAAGGCAGGGGCCATCTTGTTGGTCAGCGTACCGGCAACGATCATCAGGTCTGATTGGCGTGGTGAAGCCCGCGGCGCTGTCCCGAATCTCTCGAGATCATAGCGCGGCATCGAGGTATGCATCATTTCGACCGCGCAACATGCCAATCCAAAAGTCATCCAGTGGAGTGAGCCGGTGCGCACCCAATTGACCACATCTTCAATCGAGGTCAGAAGAAAACCCTTGTCTTGCAGCAACTCACCTGCAGGTCTCGCCATCGGCTCAGGCACACCATGCGCGGCAACATGATTCTCCGGATCTAATCCCATTCCAGCGCGCCTTTTTTCCATTCATAGACGAACCCGACCGTAAGCACGGCAAGAAAAACCATCATTGACCAGAATCCAAAGGCACCGATCTCCATGAAAGATACGGCCCATGGAAACAGGAAGGCCACCTCCAGATCGAAAATAATGAACAGGATGGCCACAAGATAAAACCGGACATCGAACTTCATGCGTGCGTCATCGAAAGCGTTGAAACCGCATTCATATGTTGAAACTTTCTCCGGGTCGGGGCGCGATATCGCCACGGCACCCGCCGCCAGCATGACGACGCCAAGCCCCCCTGCCACAGCAAGAAAGACACTCAGAGCAAAATATTCGCCAAGAATCGAGTCCAACCGCCTGTGCCTCACTTGCGCGCTGTTGCCATGCAGCGTTTCCAGATGTCCCATAGCCACTCCACCCGTACCGGTCAAGAATAGATGGGGCTTTATGAGCACCCATATTCATCATCCAATTGATGAGAGGACGCCCTGCCGACAGGGCAGTGGCCCAGATTCCATCTCCGGTCCATCCGCCTGAACGATATGCACGTCTTGTCCGGGAATGAGAGCCACAGGGCGGGATGTCGTGGATCATGTGCGGCCAAATTGTGTCCGGTTGATTCGATTCCGAGGGGTGGATTCGCGAAATTGGTGATTTCTCTCGGCTGTGTTAAAAGGGCTTGTTAATCTGGAGACCATATGCCGAATCAAGCCCTGATTGTTGTTCTCGGTGTTTTGACCCTTTTGGCGGCGATGGCCGCCAATTACGCACGCGACTTGGCCTATATGGCCAATGCCCTCACAGTGATGATCGTTTGTGTCGGCCTGTTTATTTGGCGGGTTCGCCGCTACGGCGAACCACCGAGAGCTGTGGATGACGGATATCAGGATGGGGTGATTCGCGCCGGAGTCATCGCCACGGCCTTCTGGGGTGTGGTCGGTTTTCTCGTTGGTGTCGTGATTGCACTTCAACTCACCTTTCCGGTGCTCAATTTTGAATGGTCTGAGGGGTTGCTCAACTTTGGCCGCTTGCGTCCATTGCATACATCTGCGGTCATTTTTGCCTTTGGTGGCAATGCGCTGATTGCCTGCTCATTCTATATTGTTCAACGCACAACCGCGGCCCGCCTCTGGGGTGGGAATCTGGCTTGGTTCGTCTTCTGGGGCTACCAGCTGTTCATTGTGCTCGCTGCCATCGGATATTTGCTGGGCGCCACGCAGTCCAAGGAATATGCAGAACCGGAATGGTATGTCGATATCTGGCTGACCATCGTCTGGGTGGCTTATCTCGCGGTTTTCCTCGGCACCATCATTCGTCGCCGTGAACCACATATCTATGTTGCCAACTGGTTCTTTCTTTCCTTTATCGTCACCATCGCGATGCTCCATCTGGCGAACAATATCAGTATTCCAGTGTCGATTTTCGGGTCAAAATCGGTGCAGCTCTTCGCCGGTGTTCAGGATGCAATGACGCAATGGTGGTACGCCCACAATGCGGTCGGCTTTTTTCTCACCGCGGGCTTTCTTGGAATGATGTACTATTTCGTTCCCAAACAGGCCAATCGGCCCGTCTTCAGTTACAAGTTGTCCATCGTGCATTTCTGGTCGCTCATCTTCATGTATATTTGGGCGGGTCCACACCATCTCCACTACACGGCATTGCCGGACTGGGCCTCGACTTTGGGAATGGTCTTCTCGGTGATGCTGTGGATGCCCTCCTGGGGTGGCATGATCAACGGTCTGATGACTTTGTCAGGTGCATGGGACAAGATCCGGACCGATCCCATTATCAGGATGATGGTGGTATCTCTGGCCTTTTATGGAATGGCCACGTTCGAAGGTCCAATGATGTCAATAAAGGCCGTCAATTCCCTCAGCCATTACACCGACTGGACAATCGGTCATGTGCATTCGGGCGCTCTCGGCTGGAATGGCCTGATTACTTTCGCTGCTCTCTATTTCCTCACACCCAAATTATGGAACAGGAAAGGGCTGTATTCATTGCGGTTGGTGTCTGTTCATTTCTGGCTGGCAACGGTTGGTATCGTATTTTACGCTGCGTCGATGTGGGTCACAGGAATCATGGAAGGATTGCTGTGGC
Organism: Paracoccaceae bacterium; assembly: GCA_026709265.1. Lineage (GTDB taxonomy): Bacteria > Pseudomonadota > Alphaproteobacteria > Rhodobacterales > Rhodobacteraceae > JAPOXR01. The sequence continues at coordinate 24,478 of JAPOTI010000081.1, forward strand.
GCGAAGTCGATGCCAACGGATTCCTCGTCAACTCTTTCGCCGATACCGTGGTTGCCAAATTCCCGATGTATCTGGTCCGGAGCCTGGGTGGTGTGCTGTATCTGCTCGGGGCGCTCATCATGTGTTACAATCTATGGATGACGGTCATGAGTGACCGGCAGCGCAAACCTGTCGATCAACCGACAGCGGCAGCCGTCGGAGGCGCAATGTGAATATTCTTGGAAAACACCGCATTCTCGAGAGGCATGCCACTCTTCTCCTGGTTGTCAGCTTTCTCGTCGTTACCGTCGGTGGAGCCGTTGAAATTCTGCCCCTCTTCTATCTCGAGAATACCATCGAAAAGGTCAAAGGCATGCGGCCCTACTCACCGCTCGAACTCACCGGGCGCGATGTCTATGTGCGCGAAGGTTGCTATGTCTGCCACAGCCAGATGATCCGCCCCCTGCGCGACGAGGTGGAGCGCTACGGCCATTACTCGCTGGCCGCCGAATCGATGTATGATCACCCCTTCCAATGGGGGTCAAAACGTACCGGCCCTGATCTCGCACGGGTTGGCGGGCGTTATTCGGATGAGTGGCATGTCGTGCATATGGTTGACCCGCAATCTGTAGTCCCCGAGTCGATCATGCCCAAATACGGCTTTCTGGCCAATAACGTTATTGACGGCAGATATATTGAAGACCGATTGCGAACCGAACGACGGGTCGGTGTTCCCTACACCGATGAGATGGTGGCGAATGCTCGAGCCGATTTCCTGGCTCAGGCGGACCCCGACGCTGATTATGACGATTTGCTCGCGCGCTACCCGAAAGCGCAAACCAGAAACTTTGACGGGCAAACCGAAGTGACAGAAATGGACGCCATCATTGCGTATATGCAGATGCTCGGCACACTTGTCGATTTTTCAACTTTTGTTCCCAACCCGGAAAGATAAGTCACCGACATGGAAGTTTACACATTTCTTCGGGAGTTCGCTGACAGTTGGGCACTTCTTGCCCTGATGGCGACATTTATTTTCGTCGTCGTCTATACCTGTCGTCGCTCGAGCCGGAAGATGCATGACGATTGCGCCGACATACCGTTCCGTTACGAAGACAGCCCGGCTTCTGGCAATCGACACAGCAGGAGCGGATGATGAAGCCGCGCCAGGTGATTCCGGAATCAGGTGATGACATTGCCACCGGCCCGGATACAACGGGGCATGAATGGGATGGTATCAAAGAATATAACAACCCGATGCCACGATGGTGGTTATGGACAATGTATGCAACCATTGTCTGGGGAATTGCCTATGCCATCGCTTACCCGTCCTGGCCACTCATTACCAAGGCCACGCCTGGTCTGCTCGACTATACGGCAAGAGGTGCATTGGAAGAAGACATCCGCCGATTCAACGCGAGCAACGCCCCACTCGACGAGGCCCTGGTCAGGATGGAGTTGGATCAGGTGCAGAGTGATACGAATCTTTATGCCTATGCATTGCGTGGTGGTGCTGCCGTTTTTCGTAATCATTGTTCACAATGCCACGGCTCCGGTGCCGCCGGTGCCACCGGCTATCCCAATCTGCTGGACGATGACTGGCTGTGGGGTGGCAGCGAAGACGCGATTCGCTATACTGTTGCGCATGGGATCCGTAACGAAAACGACTCAGATGCGCGGTTTTCGCAGATGCCCGCTTACGGCGAATTTCTCGAAACCGAAGAGATCGACAATCTCGTCGAATATGTTCTGTCTTTATCAGGGCAGGATCATCGCATAGAAATGGCAGTCGCAGGGTCGGAACTGTTCGCCGAGCAGTGCTCGGCATGCCATGGCGATGCGGGTCTCGGAAATCAGGAGGAAGGTGCACCTAATCTCACTGACGCTATCTGGCTCTTTGGAGGCGGACGAGACGAGATTCGCCATTCGATATATTATAGCCGCTATGGTGTCATGCCCAACTGGAATGAGCGGCTCACCGAGTCACAGATTCGTCAGGTTTCGCTCTATGTTCACCAGCTCGGAGGCGGCGAGTAATTGCACGGGGCACGATCGCCCTGATGGCAACATGGCTGGGACCCCGAGGCAGTGAATCCAATAGCTTCCAGTCAAAGAAACTGAGAACATGAACGCCTCCAGCGTGAATCAACCCCCACTCTATGCGGCCCGCACGCCGATCTTTCCGCGTCGGGTATCAGGAAAATTCCGCAGTCTGAAATGGTGGCTCCTCTTCATCCTGCTTGGGATTTATTATGTCGTGCCGTGGATCCGCTGGGATCGTGGTGATGCGCTCCCCGATCAAGCCGTACTGGTTGATATGGCCCACCGACGTTTTTACTTTTTCATGATCGAAATCTGGCCACATGAATTCTATTTCGTTGGCGGTCTCCTGATCATGGCTGGTCTTGGCCTGTTTCTCTTCACCTCGGTCCTCGGACGAGTCTGGTGTGGCTATGCCTGTCCTCAGACGATCTGGACTGATCTGTTCATCGCCGTGGAGAGATGGATCGAAGGCGACCGAAATAACCGGGTCAAACTTTGGAACAGTCCAATGACATTTCGCAAGTTGCGTCTTCGGATGACCAAATGGACCGTATGGTTGCTCATTTCAGTTGGAACAGGCGGCGCCTGGATCCTGTATTTTGCCGACGCCCCCACGCTTATTCAAGACTTTGTGACCCTGTCTGCCCATCCCGTGGCATATGTTACGGTGGGAATCCTGACTGCCACAACCTTCGTGTTCGGCGGATTCATGCGCGAACAGGTTTGCACCTATATGTGCCCATGGCCGCGCATTCAGGCTGCCATGATGGATGAGAATTCACTCACGGTTGCTTATCGAGAGTGGCGCGGCGAACCACGCGGCAAACACCGCCGCGCACGGACTGATGACAGTCTCGGCGATTGCATTGACTGTTACGCATGCGTCAATGTCTGCCCGGTCGGGATCGATATCCGCGACGGATTGCAAATGGAATGTATCGGATGCGCATTATGCATTGATGCCTGCGATGACGTCATGGAGCGGATCGGCAAGCCGCGTGGCCTTATCGACTATATGACCCTGGTGGACGAAAAGCTCAAAACCGAAAGCACCAACTTCCACGATTTGATCAAGCGCCTGCTGCGCCCGCGGGTGATTCTCTACGCGTGCGCGTGGAGTCTCATGGGCCTCGGTCTCCTTGCCGCTTTATTCCTCCGACCCGACATTGAATTCTCCATATCGCCGGTCAGGAACCCGCTTTTTGTGGAATTGTCGGACGGTTCGATCAGGAACAGTTACGAGATTCGTATCAAGAACCGTCATGGAAGTGACACGAAATTCTCTATCGGGATGGAAGCCGATGCACCGCTTTCAGTCCGACTCGAGGGCAGCGATGAACTCTCCACATTTGTCGATGCTGATCAAACCGCCCTTCGTCGCGTTTATGTCACGGCACCCGCCGGGAGCGCGGCAGCCACGGGCGGAAAAATCAATATCAGATTGCGTGTTGAGGATGCCAGCAATGCGGCCAGCGCACAAAAAACGACAACATTTCATGGGAAAGGCCAATGACCGTTCGCACCAGAAAACTCGAGGGAAAACATGTCCTTGTCATGCTGCTGACAGCATTCGGCGTGATCAGTCTCGCGAATCTGGCCCTTGCTGTTGCCGCCGTCATGTCGTTTCCGGGAATGGAAGTCAGAAACGGCTATGTTGCCAGTCAGTATTTTGAAGAAGACCGCACTCGACAGGAACAGTTGGGCTGGAAGGCCAATGCTGACTATGGCGACAGACAACTCATGCTGACCATTACTACGACCGAAGGACGTCCTGCCAAACTTGACTCTCTTAATGTCACGATCGGACGTCCAACGCATATGCGAAGCGACCAGGTGCCGACTTTTCACTATGATGGCATGCGTTATCTGGCAGAATTGCATCTTGACCCGGGACGCTGGAACCTCGAATTGGATGCTGTTTCCCGTGAGGGAATCCGTTTTCGGCAACGTCTGTCTCTCCGCGTGCCACGGGAGAAACTCTAGTCCGGCAATGACCATCATCGGTACCCTGCAACCTTCGGCAGCTGAGCAGGATTCAAACCAGGCACGGCAGCAGGAAATGATCTTTGCGGTGCACGATATGCATTGCGCGGGTTGCATATCGGCCGTTGAAAATGCTCTCTCCTCTCTTCCCCAGGTCTTGCATGCCCGCGTCAATCTATCGCGCAAAAGAGTTCATGTGCAGACAGAGACAGAGATCGATCCTGAACAGCTCATTCGGCGGATCGGGGAAGCAGGCTTCAGCGCCGCGCAGCTTGATCCCGACGCAGTCAATACTGTATCCGCCGACCCAACCGTGCATCGTTTGCTGCTGCGCATCGGCGTGGCAGGTTTCGGTTTTTCCAATGTCATGATTTTTTCCGTTGCGGTCTGGTCCGGTGCTGACGGCACAACTCAAGAGTTGCTGCAATGGCTTTCCGCAGTCATTGCCATTCCGGTATTGGGTTATGCGGCGACACCCTTTTTTGTGAATGCGCTTGGTGCGCTTGTGAAATGGCGATTGAACATGGATGTTCCAATTTCCCTCGCCATCATTCTCGCGACGATTCAGTCGGTTCTTGAAACCTATGTCGGTGGACCCCACGCATATTTTGAAGCGGCCCTGGGGCTGACCTTTTTTCTCCTTGCCGGTCGATATCTTGACCTGCGCGCACGTTCGGCTTCCCGTTCTGCAGCCGAACAGCTTTCCGTACTGGAGCCCGACAACGTGGTGGCCGTGAGAAATGGTGCTGAAACAACCGTTTCCCATGCTTCGATTCGTCAGGGAGACCGAATCGCGGTGCGGTGCGGTGATCGCGTTCCGTTCGACGGTACTGTGAAAAGCGGTCAATGCGAAGTCGACAATTCTTTTTTCAGCGGAGAAAGTCACCCCCAGTTGGTAGGGCCTGGCGAAACGGTGAGTGCTGGCCAGTTCGTGCTGACCGGACGCGTCAACTTTGATGTCACAACTGTCGGTGAAGACAGTTCGCTGCGAAAACTGATTCGATTGATCGAAATCGCCGAATCAGCACGGAATCGATATACAGGTCTGGCCGATCGCGCAGCGGCGATTTACGCGCCGTGCATCCATATTCTGGCGTTGATCGCGTTTATTGGCTGGTTTCTGAACAGCGGTGACCTGCGCCTGTCGATGAATATCGCTGTCGCTGTATTGATCATCACCTGCCCCTGCGCTCTTGGACTCGCGGTACCCGCAGTCTCGATCGCTGCAACCGGAAAACTCTTCGCCAAAGGTTTGTTGATCAAGGAGCCGGACGCCACCGAACGACTGGCGACCGTCGACACTGTCATTCTCGACAAGACCGGTACCGTCACGACCGGGCGCGCCGTCTTCGTCGGCCCGGACCTTCCTGATGACCTTCTCGCCATCGCCGCCGGGCTGGCTGAAACCAGCCATCACCCATATGCGCGCGCCGTGTCCGATGCGGCTGCCAAACGCAATATTGCCGCCGCTGAGATTGCCGACATACGCGAAATTCCGGGGTCAGGCATTCAAGGCTTGCTGGGATCTCAACCGGTTCGGTTTGGTCGCGCCGATTGGGTTGGTACAGACGGCACGGGGACATATCTGCGGGTCGGCGAAGCCGTCACTGTTGGCCTGACCTTCTCTGATCACGTCAAAGACAGTGCAGTGACATGCATCCGCCGGCTGCAGGCCATGGGAATGCGGGTCATTATGATCTCCGGTGATGCCCGTGCGCATGTTGGCAAAATCGCCGATGCCCTGGGCCTGAGCGAGTGGCTGGGCGAGATATCGCCGGCCAACAAATTACGCATGATTGAAGAAATTGGTGCGCAAAGCCGCGGCACCTTGATGGTTGGTGATGGTTTGAATGATGCAGCCGCCATTTCCATGGCTGACATTTCGATGGCACCATCTGCATCTGTCGATATCACTCGTAATGCTGCGGGAATCGTGATTCTTGGCGACAACCTTGAGTCAATACCTGATGGAATCGCGACCGCACGACTTGCAAAAAGGAGAATCATGGAGAATTTTGCGATTGCGGCGGGTTACAATGCCATTGCGGTCCCGGTTGCGGTGCTGGGATTCGCCACGCCCTTGGCAGCTGCGATCGCCATGTCGACATCCTCAATTGTGGTCAGCCTGAACGCCCTCCGGTTACGCTGAGATGAAAAGCATACTTTTCCTCATAGGTGCAACGCTGGTGGCCGGGCTCTCCTGGCTACTGGTGTTGGCCTGGACGGTGCGCACGCGTCAATATAGCGACCCGGAAGGCGATGCACAGAGAATATTACGAACAGACTATGACAAGTCTCCCAAAAAACCGACGACAAGAAGCGAATAGGTCAGTCTCACAAAAAGAACCTGATCGGGAACATCAATTGCGGCCATGACACCGGCGCGTTTGCCCCGGCATGAGCAAATTGAACCGATTCGACTGACGCAGCGCACCTTGCCTGGAAATTTTGTGCTTGGCTTATCAACATTCAGCCAAGTATAGATTTTCTGATGAAGACAGAGATTCTTGAAATTCTCCCGGCCAGAACAGCAGCCGACATACTCATTTGCGTCGAACATGCGGGAGTTCATATCCCCGAAGAATTCAATGGTCTGGGTTTACAACCAGATGATTTGTATCGGCATATCGGTTGGGACATTGGAGTCGATGGGATGGCGCACCATCTTCACAAGCTCATGGGGCTTCCCACCATACTGGGAAAAATCTCACGATTAGTCATCGATCTGAATCGATTCGTGAGTTCAACCGAGTGTATTCCTGAGAGAAGTGACGGTACTGAAATTCCTGGCAACATTGATCTGCCAATTGAACACAAACAAATGCGGATCAATCGATATTACACGCCCTTTCATCGTTCACTCAACGAATTGATCACCCACCACCAGCCGCAACTCCTGATTTGTCTCCACAGCTTTACCCGCAAGTTAAGGTCACGCGGGATATTCCGCCCCTGGCATTGTGGCATCCTGTTCGATCAGCAGGTCGAGTTGGGATCAATCTGCATCGCGCATCTGGGAACCGACCAAAACCTGATTATTGGCGAAAATCAACCCTATGCGATTGATCATGACAGTGAGCAACCAAAAGCCCTGCATGGCGAACTGAAAGGTGTACCGACATTGTTATTGGAAATTCGTAACGACCAAATCAGCACGGAATCCGGCCAACAGCGGTGGGCTGAAATTGTTGGTAACCTGATCGAATCCTGCCTGATGCGTGAGAAGCGGATTTCCTCGCGAGCCGCATGACCATGAGAATTGAGTTGCAGATAGTCAGTTTATATGTTGAATGCTAATGCATTCAGCAGTGCATTGATAGACTGCGAATCATGATGGTGAATTGCAACAAGTTTGGTAACTGGAAGTGAATAATGGGGAGCCTGAATAGATGGAAGTGAACTACTCACAGGAAAATGGAATTCTTTGTTGTGAGGTCGCAGGAAGGCTTGAGAGCTCCACGGCTTCGAGTTTCGAGCAAGACGTCAATGCAAAGGCGGCCAGTAGTACCGGCCCCTTATTGATTGACATGTCAAATCTTGCATACATCAGTAGTGCTGGCCTCCGGGCGATTCTTCTTCTGACAAAAGCGGCGCAGTCAAAGGGCATAAAATTGGCGCTTTGCAGTTTACCGCCTCAGATCGAAGAGGTGTTCAAGATCAGCGGATTCAACAAAATCATCACAATCCATACTTCGCGCGAAGACGCCATATCGGCACTTGCCTGACCGATAAAGAACATCTTTCTTGGCTGTTTTGGGAGAACAGACGGTTGAGGGAATGCGAATGATCATATCCGCAACCGGTGTTCAGCACTGAAACTGTTGGGACGTCACTCAATCTTCGTGATCGTCATTCGTTTCATCTTCTGGTTCGGAATCTCCTGATTCAGCCAAAATCTTTCCGGCATTTTCTGGAATGCGGATCGTCATCTCGGTCGACTCTCCAGCGACAGATTTTACGGAAATCTCGCCACCATGTTTGTGAATGATGTCATTGCACATCGCAAGGCCTAACCCGGTCCCCTCATCGGTCGGTTTCGTTGTAAAGAATGGAAGGAACATCTTTTTCTGCACCTCAGGGGGAATACCTCCCCCATTGTCAGTAAATTTCATCAGTGCATTGCCATCCTGAAAAAGCGTCACCACCTTCAAGCTTGGCACATAACTGCACATCTTCCTGTCACCCACCTCTTCAATCTCGCGCAAATGGCGTTTGTGCGTGGCATAGCATGAATTGCCCACAATATTGAGAATAACCCGTCCAATATCCTGCGATACAGTCTCGATCTCGGGAAGTTCAGGATCCAATTCAAAATCCATCTTCAGTTGAAGATTCTCGGTCGAAGCACGGGCGCCATGAAAGGCCAGTTTGGTATGCTGATCAACGAGCTGGTTGAGATCAGTGGCTTGTGCACTTCCGCCACCCCTGCCCATGCGCAACATGTCATTGACAATTCTGACTGCGCGGGCTCCATGTTCCCTGATACGCTCAACATTTTCTGAGAGCATCTTGCATATCGAGGTGATTTCCTCGTCACGCTCATCGGCGTCGCACTCCTCATCGTGCATGATTTCTTCAAGTTCTTTGATTAATTCTCCTGACAAATCCGAAAAATTCGTCACAAAGTTGAGGGGATTCTTGATTTCATGGGCAACACCTGCGGTCAACTCACCTAAAGCCGCCAGTTTCTCGCGGACAACAATCTGAGATTGAGCTGATTTCAACTGATCCAGAACCGACTGTAATTCTGTGTTCTTCGCCAGCAGATTCTCCGACAATTCTTCGACGATATTCAACCGGCGCGCATCAAGGGCATTCATTCTGAAGATTTCAAGTGCCGAAGCCATGTCAGCAATTTCATCCCGGCCGGTCACCTTGACAGGATCATCAAGGTCTCCGCCCCCCATTTCACGCATGCGCTGGGAAAGATACCGAAGGCGCGGAATCAAACTGCGCCCGATCAGCAGCCAGACAATTGCCGCTGCACCGATGATCCCGGCAAGTCCAATGTAAATGATGAGTGCGCGGCTCGTCGCGATGACCCGATCTGTCTCCGCGAATGCCTCGGTGGCGCGGCTTTCTGCTGCGGTCACCAATTGTTCAGCCAATACGACCAATTGGGTCGACGTGATACGACTGCTTGCGACCAGGGCTACCTGACGATCAAGGAGGCGCAACTCCTGCTCCTTGAGTTGAAATCCGTTATTCTCACCAGCGCCAAGATCAATCAAACTGTCAACAAGTGGTATGATCTGTTCCCGAATTGATTGATCCTCAATCAGTTCAGTACTGCGCCGCATCGAATCGGCAGCCGAATTGAAGAGTTCGCTGCGAATCCTGACAAATGCGACATCGGTGATCGTTTCGATACCGATCAACAGTTGCAAAGCATTGTTAGTCTGCTGTTCCAGGGTCGAAATATATCGATACTGGTTCATTTCAACTTCATTGAAGTGAACATCTCTTGGAGCGGGCGGCTTATCGAGTTCAGACAGACCGGTCATCAGAAAAAAGAACTGATCGTCAGTGAATGGAATCAAAGTGCGTCGCAGGACTGTTTCCGTCCTGCCCAACAATTCACGATGCCTGGCAAGCTGCTTGCGCAAGTCCAGCAGCTGCTGCATCGCCGCCTCCACTTCTTGAACATCCATGTTCAATTGTGCCACCAATTCAGAAAATTTATTGGCTGCCATCGCGTCTTCATAACCGCGCAGCGATATCAACTGCCGATCAAGCTCGGCGCGAATCTGTTCATTCTCAGTCGCGGTTTGGCTGACTTCATTGGGCGTTGCGCTCGCAATCAATTTCGGTACGGCTGCCGCCAGGTCTCCACTGAGTTTTGAGATTTTCACGACGAGGACCACCGCTGGAAGACTGGAACTGCTGATTTCCTGCTGTGATTGAATTCTCTCAAATGACTGCCAGGCAACTCCAATCATCATGAGTGTCGTCAGGGCGACAAAAGCCACCGCGGCATAAAACCGGGTTGATATCCTGGCACCATACTGCCGGAAGCCTCGCAGCAGAAAGGTCATGGTGAACGCAGAGAATTCAGCGACTCGACAGAGACAAATTCTCCCCGTCGATGGAACTGGGTCAGATAAACCTGATCCGAGCCTTGATTATCCTCAGGTCCGAAGGTGAGGCCAATTCCCCCGAGTTCAAAGGGTTCACTGCTCCTAAATTGCTCGAGAAGACATGCGCGCTCCAAGGAGTCCGTACATCTCTGGATTGCCGCAATCAGCATTCGGACGGAGATATAACCTTCGAATGAGACATAATTTGGCTCCGAACCGGGCCAGACGGCTTCCAATGCATTCCGATAATCGCGGGCAATTGCCAGATCTTCCGAGTGAAAATCAGGAGCGACCTGAGTCATGAAGACCTCATAGTCACCCGGCCCGAGTTCCCGCTCCAACGCACGACTGCCCACAAAAGATATGTTGAAGAAGAGTGGATTAAAACCAATATGCTTCGACCATTTGATGGCTTCGGCCGCTGGCTGGTATGCTCCGACCAGGATCACCGCCTCGGGTTGACCCAGTTCAAGGTCGATCACGGCGGTTTTGACAGCGCGCGTGTTGCGCTCGTAGGAACCGGACGAGACGGGCTTGAGTCCGTAACGCTCAAGTGAAGAAACAGCATCTGCATAGCCCGACCTGCCAAAGGAGTCATTTTGATACAAGATACCAATTCTCTTGATTCCCCGGTCGCCGATCAACCGATCAATCATCTCATCCAACTCTTGGCGATACGATGCACGAAAATTCACAACATTTGGCAGTTGTTTCACATCTCGTAACAATGCAGCACCGGTAAACGGTGCAATGAATGGAATATTCAACTCAGCCGCAACCGGAGCCGCAGCACGCGATGTTGGTGTCCCAACCTGGCCGATCAGGACAAATACCTGGCGCAGGTTAATCAGTTCACGCGCATTATTGATCGCGAGATTGGGTTCGTACGCATCATCAAGGTAGGAAAACGCCAACCGCGCGTTGGGAATAACTTTTTTCGTGTTCGCCTCAAGAACGGCCGCCTCGATTCCAAGGCGCATTTCCTTGCCAAGTTCACTCGCCGGACCGGAAAATGCAGCCGACTGCCCCAATCGAATCAATTGAGGTCTTTCGTCTTGGGCGAAGGCACCGCCGACAGCGATTTGCCCGGCGAGGATCAATCCCGCCATCCAGCTCACCCTGATCACGCGTTGTCTCTCCACTTCACGATGGTGAAAACATTGAGTCCGGCTTCGCGCGAATAATTGATTTCGTCAGCAAATTCCTTGACGAGAAGAACACCCATACCGCCAACCTTCTGAGCATCAGCACTTCCGGTAAATTCAGGCTCTGGTGCTTCCTCCAGCGAATTATACGCGATACCATTGTCGGATAAACGCATACGGACACAATCAGGATCTGACTGCAGATCGAGACACACTTCCGTCGAATGATCGCCTGTTCCGTAATTGACAGCATTCACCACCAACTCTTCGAGAATCAATCGAATGGTGAACATCAGCGTGTCGGGCCAGCCGTCTGCCTCACCAAATTGCTCAACCCGTGAGCTAATTTGCTCCCATTGATCGCCCTTGCCAACAACTGCGACTGAAAGATCTTTGCGCAACTCACTACGTCCGTTTGAGTGCCATAACTGTGATGTCATCGGTCTGTGGGGCATCGCCGGTAAATGCGTGCACGGCCTCCAAAACAGCCGTGCAGAATGATTCAGCACCGCTGCCCGCATGCCGAGATCCCAATTCTTTCAGACGTTCTTCACCAAACATCTCCTCACTGCTGTTGGCCGCCTCGGTGACACCGTCCGAATAAACGAGAACAAAGTCATCGCGCCCAAGATCGATAGACTGACCGTGAAATTCGGCCCCTGGTACCACACCAAGCGCAAATCCCGGCGGCATTTCCAGATATTCAGTCGTCCCGTCGCTGCGGACAAGAAGCGGCGCATTGTGGCCTCCGTTCGCGTATTTGAGAATTCCGGCACGATGATCAAAGATGGCGTAACAGATGGTCACGAACATCGCCGTTTCGTTTTCTACGGCCAGCAGGTCATTGACTTCCTGCAATACGGCAGGTGGATCGACCGCTCCTACGGCAGCGCCCTTGAGCAATGACCGGCTGGACATCATGAACATAGCAGCCGCGACACCCTTATCGGAAACATCCGCAACGGCAATTCCCAGTTCCTCCTCGTTCAGGCGAATGACATCGTAAAAATCTCCACCGACATCGCGCGCGGGCACCATCGCGGCGAAAATCTCAAAATGATCGGAATGTGGAAATTCGCGTGGCAAGATGGATTGTTGCATGTCGCCCGCAAGACCAAGTTCGTTTTGCAGTGTGACCAGGCGATCACGTGCCTTGAGCGCATCGCGCCACATCTCCAAATGTTTTCTTGTTCGGTCAATGGTGATGCGCAAGTCATCAAAATCAATTGGTTTGGTGACAAAATCGAAGGCACCGCGATTCATTGCGGTACGTATATTCTTCATGTCACCATAAGCTGAAACAATCACCGACTTGATATTCGGGTTGACCGACGGAATTTGATCAAGGAGATCCAGACCATCCATTTCCGGCATATTGATGTCTGACAATACGAGATCGATTGATTCATCCTCATTGAGGACTTCCAGAGCTTCAACACCGTTATGTGCAAAGCGGAACTCATAAACCCCTTTTCTAACTTCACGTCGCATTCTCTGCAGTACGAGGGGTTCAACATCAACCTCATCGTCCACCACCAGAATCCGGCAGGCTTTGGACATCAAAGACTCCATTCTTAGAATTCACTTACCGGAACCGCTCATATCGGAATTTGTGACTCCAAGTCCAGACTTTTCAAATGAACAACGTATCGACAGAGGGTCGGACAGTGTTTCATATGCGAGTCGTGACAGCGACCGGAATCTGCAGCAATGCTCTTTGCAAACTGGCCAAGAGAGGAAGCGGCCAGGATTGGCGGTCTGCAGAACAGTATCCGAAAGAAAAGAACAGTGAGAACAGATTTCACTTGCTAATTCTGACTATTTAAGTCAGAATTAGATTGCCCATCACAGAACGGAGGCGATTCTCTCACCATCATGATTGTGTGTCAATGCCAGTGTGTGACTGAATCGCAAATCCATGCGGCGATCAACTGGATGCGCAGCGCCGACCCCGATACGATCATCACACCATGCAAGGTGTATCGGGTTTTGGGAAAATCCCCGGAATGCGGCAGTTGTCTTTCGTTACTCGTCAATGTTATGTGTCGTAATCCCAATCTGGCCGTATCGGCGCACGATGTTGAGACCGTGGCCGCAGGACGAGAGGAGCAACCGCAATGCAGGGCGACAAGAAAGTCATCGAATATCTCAATCGTGCGCTCCGGCACGAATTGACTGCGATCAGCCAATTTTGGTTACATTGTAAACTCCAGGATGACTGGGGGTTGGGCCGTATGTCCAAGAAGAGTCGCGAAGAGAGCATTGAAGAAATGCATCATGCCGACACACTGATCGAGCGAATCATATTTCTTGGTGGCCATCCAAATCTGCAAAAGCTTGAGCCGTTGCGAATTGGTCAGTCTCCGCGGGAGACACTCGAATGCGATTTGGCGGTCGAGCAAGATGCCTGTGCCTTGTATCGTGAAGCACGTGACCATTGCAGTGAGGTGAAGGATTACGTGACGATGAACCTGTTCGAGAAACTTCTTTCCGATGAAGAAGGACATGTCGATTTTCTGGAAACCCAGCTTGACCTGCATGATCGTTTGGGTGCCGAGTCCTATGCGCAACTTAATGCGACCACCATCGACGAAGCTGATTAATCCCCCCTGGCCATCCCGTCAGATCTTCCCGATCAGAGTTCTGGTCGGCGGCAAACAGTGGTCGTCAGCGATGTCGGACCCGGCTTCCCGGGCCAACGCGCTGGGAGAATACTGGACTGTCTGGCATCGGATTTGGATGTTGCATCAATGGTTGTGGAGAATGAGAAACAAATGAAGAATGCATGGCCACGTGTTCCGTCCGCGATTGTTCGTAGTCACCACTTGGTCAGGGCAGGCTGAACTCCAGTAAGATCGCACTGCGTGGATCGATGTCGACGCAAATGCAGACACGTGAACTCGCACCAGAATGGCAAAAAGATGCGGTGAGTTTTCCGGCTTCCGCTGACATTGCGGTGTCCAGGACGCATTGGGAGCTCTGGAAGACGCAGCTTGAGTCTTGCCACGATCCGGCATTGCGCGATTTTGCCGAAGCCGCACACCTCCTGCCAGTTGTCAGAGACGGTCTCAATTCCGTTTTCGGAAATAGCCCGTTTCTGAGTCAGAATCTGCTGTCGGCACCATCACTGGCTTGCCGAATTTTCGTGGACGGCCCCGATGACGTGATCAGCAGTACGATTCGCGATGTCCAGGATCTTTCGCTCTTGGGTCAAGAGTCACGCGACTCCCTGATGATCAGGCTGAGACGTGCCAAGCGAGATATCGTGACAGCGGCAGCACTGGCCAATATCGGACTCAAACGCCCATTGATGCAGATCACCGGTTGGCTGAGTGCATTTGCCTCCGCGGCCCTGCAGGCTGCCTGTTGCCATCTCCTGCATGAGTTTCATCGACGTGGACAGGCGACGTTTTGTCATGAAACAGACCCCGCCGCCGGTTCCGGTCTCATCGTACTTGGTATGGGTAAGTTGGGTGCAAATGAACTGAATTTCTCAAGTGATATCGACATTATCATCCTGTTCCTTGGCGACACGGAATCCATTCCTGCCGGAAACCATCAAAGACTGTTTTCTCAGCTGGCGCGCAATTTGGTGACCATCATGGCGAAACGGACAGCAGAAGGTTACGTCTTTCGAACAGATCTGCGGTTGCGGCCTGATCCAGCCAGCACACCACCCGCCGTCTCAGCAGATTACGCGATCCATTACTATCGAACATTGGCCCAGACCTGGGAACGTGCGGCGATGATCAAAGCACGTCCAGTCGCTGGTGACCTTGCGGCAGGTGCCGAGTTCCTGCATGCCAATTCAGGGTTTGTCTGGCGTCGAAATCTCGACTTTCCGGCTCTCAGGGATATTCAGTCGATCAAACGCAAGATTAATTCCCATAAAGTCAGCGGCAAAATTGCGGTCGAAGGGCATAATGTCAAACTCGGGCGGGGCGGGATTCGTGAAATCGAGTTCCTGACGCAAACGCGTCAGTTGATCTGGGGCGGGCAGAATCGTGCACTCCGCGGGCGCAGTACGATTGATATGCTTTCAGAGCTCTTTCATGCGGGGCACATTACCAGTCAGGCTGCCGAGCAACTCAAAACAGCCTATTGCTTTCTGCGAGAAATCGAGCATCGCATCCAGTTGGTCAACGATATGCAGACCCATTCTCTGCCCACCGACCCGGAGGGCATACAGAGAATTTCAACCTTCATGGGCTTCGCTGACAGCGAGCAATTCTGTAGCTCCTTGTTGCAGACATTAAAGACCGTCGAGTCCCATTATAACAGCATGTTTGAAGACACGACCGGAATCGCAGAAGATTCGCAACTCGACTTTGTTTCTGAGTCTGCAGCCGAGGCAACCGCAATCTTGTTGAACGAGATGGGTTTCAGCGATGGGCGAACTGTCCGTGACAAGGTCAACAATTGGCTTTCCGGTCACATTCGGGCGACGCAGACCCGGCGCTCGCAATTGATTTTGCGTGATATTGCCGATCCCCTGATACGTGCACTGGCTTCCAGTCCTGAGCCGGATCGTGCCTTCGAGCGTTTCGATACCTTACTCAGTCGGATATCACGCAGCATCAATCTATTTTCGACGATAGCTGCTGAACCCGGCCTCATCCGACTGATCGCCGATATTGTCGGCATGGCTCCACGCCTCCTGGAATGGATCAGTCAGCAACCGGCTCTTCTTGAGGGTGTCTTGCAGGCGGATTTCGTGCAACTTGACCCTTCACATGATGCGATTCTGGAACCGGAGTTTGCCGAGGTTACGCGGCGCGGTCTGGTACGTCTCTTTTACGAGAATGAATTTCGTCCACAAGAGATGGCACTTGATCTCACAGCACGTATCGAGACTGAGGCGGGGCAAAGTCCGGATTTGCAGAATGTCCTGGACGTGCAGCGCCGATGGGCGCGTGATCGAAAATTCCAGATTGGTGTTCATATGTTGCGCGGCGACATGACACCGGAGCAGGCTTTCCTGCCACTCTGTGGGATTGCCGAGACCTGCCTGTCGAACCTCATGACATATGTCAAGACCGGGTTTTCTGACCTGCACGGTACAATCAAGGATGGACAACTCGCGATTCTTGCCTGTGGGCGACTTGGCAGTCGCGAGATGACATTGTCTTCTGATCTCGATCTGATTTTTGTCTATCGCCACGCTGCCGATGCTCAACATTCCGATGGTCCCAAGAGTCTTGCACCCACCCAATATTACGCCAAACTGTGTCGCCGTTTTCTCAGTGGAGTCAGCGCGCCAACTGCCGAAGGCCGACTTTACGAGGTTGACATGCGCCTGCGACCCAGTGGTAAATCCGGACCCATCGCCTGTTCGATTGATCGTTTTGAACATTACCAGCGATTTGATGCCTGGACCTGGGAACATCAGGCATTGACGCGCGCACGTGTCATCTACGCGGAAGGCGATCTTGGCGAGAGGCTGCAGTCGATCATTACATCGGTCCTCACGCAGAAGCGCGCACGCGGCAAACTTGTGACTGATATCCGTGCCATGCACAAACGAATCAAGGACGAACTTGAGAATCCGGCAAAACCAACAATCAAATATCGCCGCGGCGGAATTCTTGATGCAGAATTCATCGCCCAGTTTCTCCAGCTCCTGCACGCCGCCGCGCATCCCGTTATATTGCAGCGCGACGCCTGTCATGTCTTTCAACAAGCAGGTTTACTCAATCTCATCGACTCGCATGTGTCAGACGAATTGATGCATGACCTGCGATTCTGGAGGAATATGCAGGGCATTATGCTTCTTACCGCAGGCGGTGACTCAGATGATGATATCGACGCGGCCGCTGTGCAAAGAACATTTGGGACACGAGACAAAAACTTTGTCCTGTCAACTTTCGTCGAATCGATCCACGAAACATCGGAAAGAATCGCTGCACATTTTGATACGATTATTCGCTGACCTGGCCACGGCTGGCTGCTTTCTCAATTTATCCCCTGGCGATCAACGCCGCACAACGTATCGTCATGTAACTGCTATAAGCTGAACACCAGGTCCTTGCCATGAGCGTTCAATTTGGACCATTTCATCCGATCACGTCATGATGTTCAGGTCAACGCTGTCGGCCGTCTGCCAGTTGCCCACACCAAACCGGGTGTCGCCGGGGGTTATGCCCGAATCTGGGTGACGGTAGAAGAAAGGTGGCATATCAAGATGGCGACACCACCGTCGTCAAAATTCTCCAAACCCTGATCCTGATCAACATCCGGCCAGGTCATGATGCAGGAAATGTCGTGGTCAGGCGGACGCACAAAGCCGTGAGGCAATTTCAGGCAATTCAGAATAATTTTCAATCAATGCATCAGGCTCCAGTGACAATGCGACCTCCCGCTGGGGGCCAAATGCGGTCATGACAATCGGCACCTGAGCTGCACGTGCCGTTCTGAAGTCTGTGTCGGTATCACCGACCAGCAAGGCGCGGCTACGAATACCACCCACCTCGGTAATTGCCCGCCACAGGGGTTCGGGATGCGGTTTCCTGACGGCGAGCGTATCGGCTCCAATCAACGCACCGAATCGGTCCATCACGCCAAGATCCGTGAGCAGCATTCGAGCCAGGGTTTCCGGCTTATTCGTGCACACACCGAGCCGCCACCCGGTCTCAGCCAATTTCGCCAGCGACTCTTCACATTCGGGATAGAGTATTGTGTGAACCGACAGGGCTGCTTCATATTCTTTAATGAACATGTCGTAGCCCGTCCGGGCAACCCATTTCTCCTCAAACGCCCGGCCTGCCCGCTCCAGACCCATACGCAGCATTTCCCGACCGCCCTGAAAGGCAAGCAACCTATCCGACTCAAAATCCAGTTGTGATCCACAGCCCTGTTTCGTGAGAACAGCATTCGCCGCGGCGATCAAGTCGCCACTGGTGTCAGCAAGCGTGCCATCAAGATCAAAAATTACAGTCCGCACCCGGCAAATCCTTCAAAAGGGACACGAGTCATGTCCTAGCGTGACATCGCGCAATATGTCGTTATGGATGGACCCGTTGCCAATGTTCTTCCACAAGATATATTGCAGGATCCAGTGCAAGATACAGTCATTGTGCACCTCTTGGAAAGATCAATTTCATGACCCAGGCCGTTGTCGTTCTCGCCGCAGGCGTCGGCACACGAATGAAATCAAGCAAGCCGAAAGTGCTGCACGAAGTTGCCGGTGCGCCGATGTTATGCCATGTCGTTCGGACCGCAAAGACACTGTCACCAACAAGAATAGTGGTCGTCGTCGGGCCGCAATCAGACGTCATCCGGCACCGATTGGGCGATTTCAACCTGGAGGTCGAGTTCGCGACTCAGCAACAGCCCCGCGGAACTGCCGATGCCGTTGCTGCTGCCCGCACCCACCTGCACGGATTCACTGGCAGGCTGATTGTCCTCTTCGGAGACACACCGTTGGTGCGTCCCCAGACGCTCACCCGTCTTGCCGATGCCGGGGATGACAAGGCAGACATCCGCGTGCTCGGATTCCACAGCGAAAATCCGCAAGGTTACGGGCGTCTGGTGATTGATGAAGACGGGGAAGTTGTGCGGATTGTTGAGAATCGTGACGCTGATCCTGAGACCGAGAAAATCCAATTCTGCAACAGCGGTGTCATTGCGGGTGATTCCGAACTCATTTTCGGTCTGATTGAAGATGTCACCGCAGACAATTCGGCCAATGAGTATTACCTGACAGACATTATTGAAATTGCCCGATCACGAAATCTACGATGCGCGGCCATCGTCTGCGGTGAGACTGAAGCCCTCGGCGTCAATGATCAGGCCGACCGCGCTGCTGCTGAGGCGGGTTTTCAGTCTCAAACCCGTGCGCACGCCATAGCGAATGGTGTCGACTTGCCAGATGCTGAACAGGTCTATTTCAGCTTTGATACCGAACTCGCGCCCAACGCAACCATCGAGCCATTCGTGGTTTTTGGACCAGGAGTCGAAGTTGAAAGTGGTGCGCATGTGCGCTCTTTTTCGCATCTCGAAGGCTGTGTGATCCGCAGTGGGGCATCAGTTGGGCCGCATGCACGGATACGACCGGGATCAGTGATCGAAAATGGAGCGCGCGTCGGAAATTTCGTCGAAGTCAAACAATCTCGTATTGGTTATGGTGCCAAGGCTTCACATCTCAGCTATATTGGCGATGCGGATATCGGTGATGGCGCGAATATCGGTGCGGGAACAATCACCTGCAATTACGATGGCAAGGGAAAGCACAGGACGGTCATCGGGAAACGGGCGTTTTTGGGATCGGACACGATCCTGGTCGCTCCTGTCACTGTGGGCGAATCTGCGATGACCGCCGCCGGTTCGGTCATCACATCGGATGTCCCCGCCGAATCACTTGCAGTGGCCCGCAAACGTCAGTCCATCATCAAGGGATTTGCCCAGCGATACTTTGGGCGCATTGACCGCCTTTCGGGGAAGTGAGGGGGCACCCGATGTGCGGAATTTTTGGTTATCTCGGGCAGGATGAGGCCGCACCCATACTCCTGGACGCGTTGCGTCGGATGGAATATCGCGGTTATGACAGTGCCGGCATTGCAACCCTTTGCAATGGCAGACTTCAACGGCGTCGGGCCGCCGGCAAATTGACATCGCTGGCCAATCTCCTCGTACGCAATCCCATTCTCGGGCGCGTGGGCATTGGTCATACGCGCTGGGCCACCCACGGTAAGGCAAGTGTGACCAATGCCCATCCCCACCAGAGCTCCCATGTTGCGGTTGCACATAACGGGATCATTGAGAATTTCCGTGAAATCCGGGTGGAACTCGCACGGCACGGTATCACCCATGACAGCGAAACCGATACCGAGTCGGCAGCCCATCTTTGCCAGTATTTGTTGAATCAGGGAATGACGCCATTGGAGGCGGCGCGCAACACGGTGCAGAGACTGGAAGGATCGTTCGCACTGGCTTTTCTCTTCGAAGAAGAAGAGAACTTGCTCATTGCCGCACGCCGATATTCACCCCTCGTTGTGGGTCATGGAAAAAACGAAATGTTTCTTGCCTCAGACGTCATTGCTCTGGCTGGTTTGACAAGCACAGTCACTTTTCTTGATGATGGCGATCTGGCGGTGATTTCTCGCAGTGGACTGGAAGTTTATGACTTCACCGGCGCGCGGGCCGTACGTCATCGGACGCAGGTCTCCATCGATTCAACATCTGCCGGAAAAGGCAGTCATCAACATTTTATGGCGAAAGAAATCTATGAGCAGCCACGAATTCTTGCCGCCGCCATTAAGAAGCTTGGTGAAGACGCCAAACTTCTTGTTCCGGATTCCATCGTTCAGGCCGTCGCAGATTCCGCGCAAATCGAGCTGATTGGCTGCGGCACGGCGAGCTATGCCTGCCAAATCGCTGAATACTGGTTTGAAAATCTCGCTGGGCTCCCCGCTTCAAGCGGAGTCGCTTCTGAATTTGTTCACCGCCACCGCCGGCTCGAAAAAGATACTCTCGGCATCTTTGTCAGCCAGTCCGGAGAAACAGCTGACTCGCTGAATGCTCTGCGTCACATGCGGGAACGTGGCGGTAGAACGCTGGCCGTTCTCAATGTCGCAACCAGCACGATGTCGCGTGAAGCTGACCTGGTCATGCCGATCCACGCGGGAATTGAAATCAGTGTCGCATCGACAAAAGCCTTTACCTGCCAACTCATCGCACTGGTTACACTGGCAATTTCAGTCGGATATCAACGTGGTTGCATAGACAAAGAAAAATATGAACATCATTTGGATGAGTTGGGGCGACTACCAGGACTTTCAAGTGCTGCGTTAAGCTGTGATGCTGAGGCTCGGTCAGCAGCACAGGAAATCAGTGGGTCTGCAAGCGTGCTCTTCATCGGCCGTGGCACGATGTTCCCGCTGGCCCTTGAAGGAGCCCTCAAACTCAAGGAAATCAGCTATATCCATGCCGAAGGACTGGCCGCAGGAGAACTCAAGCACGGTGCACTCGCACTGGTCGACAGCAATATGCATGTCGTCGCATTGGCACCGAGTGGTCCGCATTTCACCAAAACAGTCTCAAATACTGAGGAGATCAAGGCAAGAGGCGGTCAAGTCTTGCTGCTTTCTGATACTCAGGGCCTCGAGGTGGCACCGACAGGTGGTTGGAAAGCAATGACGATGCCGGCGATTGATCCCTTATTCGCACCGATAATCTACGCGATTCCATTGCAGTTGCTCGCCTATCACGCCGCCGTCGAACTCGGTACCGATGTCGACCATCCCCGCAACCTTGCCAAATCCGTCACCGTCGAATGAATCTCCTGGCATCGTTTCCAGCATGTCCCCCTGCTTCACCGGTGTTTGAGTCCGACCCACGCCAACGGTCGCAATTGATCCCATGAACAGGTGCACAAATCCTTGCACTGTGCGAGATTAAAACGGAGGATGTAAGGCGAGAGCGAGAGAGGCTTCGATTTCCCGGACCGAGTTGGTCACCGCTTGGCCTATCAAGTCCATTTTCCTGATTGCGGAGATTCGTTCACGCGTCCGCTTATGCTCTTTTTCCGACAAGAGATGGCGGAACAGGCCGCAAGCATCCACAAGAACGATGATGATGATGTCGCGTGGCTCAGGAATCTCAGCAGAGAACAGGATCGACATGATGCGATGTTTAACTTCGCGCTCAATCTTGCCGTCGATGAGCGGATAACGACGGGTCTTGAACATCCACAAGAACCGATCGTCTTTCTTCTCCAATATACCGGCCTGACATAAACGATTCAGTGCCCGCCTACGGATATCGTCAGCATCGGTTGAACACAGTTCCACCCAATGACGCGTATCATGCTGCTCATTATCTTCCGCCAGACGACGCAGGATTGGATCCAAAATTTCATCGTCAACCGGTTCTGAATCCACAACGATTAGCCGCTCGAGATCGGTGTCAATCTTGTCCATCAGAGCAAGTTCCATCAGCACAGCGCCCGACAGAATACACCGCATCGAAATCTCTGGCACATGGACGAAGCCGCCCTTGTCGTCCTCGAGCAGCAAAAGCATGATTTCCTCAGCAATACTGAGTAGCATTCATTCATCTCCTTCTTGCTGTCCGAGGTCTGATTTCACAAAAATCCTGACCTTCAACACACAATGTCTCCTGATCACACGTACCGAAGAGAAGAGGAAGCCGCAACAACGTCACGAGAGAAATGGTGAAAGCCCAATGGCCGCGAATTGTCATGCGCAGGCACGACAACCTTGATGCGGAAGCCGGTGATCGTGGTGGCCGCAAAAGATGCCAATTGTCATTGCATCATGCATCTCACCTGTTGCCAATCATTGCTTCGAAGCGCCAATATGCCTATAATTGGCCCATGCTTGAAAAACCGCGCCTCGCCGACCCATTTCTTCGACCGATCACTTATCTTCGTGTGTCGGTGACCGATCGGTGCGACTTCCGCTGCACTTATTGCATGTCAGAAAACATGGAATTTCTGCCCAAGCGCGATCTCTTGTCACTCGAAGAACTGGATCGAATCTGCACGCTATTCATTCGCCTCGGCGTTCGCAAATTGCGGATAACGGGTGGCGAACCCTTGGTTCGCCGTGGCATAATGGAATTTTTTACGCGTATTTCGCGTCATCTCGGTGATGGGCTCGATGAACTGACTTTGACGACCAATGGATCACAATTGGCCAGATTCGCCGGTCACTTGTGGGAAGCCGGTGTTCGGCGGGTGAATGTTTCCCTGGATACGCTGGATGATGAAAAATTTTCCGAAATCACACGCTGGGGTCGTCTGAAGCAGGTCTTGAACGGAATCGAGACTGCCCGCGACACAGGTTTGCGGATCAAGATCAACACCGTTGCTCTCAAGGGCTTTAACGAGAATGAATTGTTTTTGCTCACCGATTGGTGTGCCGATCATGATATGGATATCACCTTTATTGAAGTGATGCCGATGGGCAATATTGAGAGTCAACAACGCTTGGGAAGTTATTGGCCTTTATCTGACCTTCGTCGCCGGCTCGCCACGCGTTTCACACTGACCGACATCCCCTTGAGAACCGGTGGCCCGGCGCGCTACGTCCGGGCGGAGGAAAACGGACAAAGGATTGGCTTTATCACCCCGCTGACACACAACTTCTGCGAAAGTTGCAATCGCGTGCGGTTGACCTGCGCCGGGGAGTTGTTCATGTGTCTGGGGCAGGATGACAAGGCGGAATTCCGGGATCTGATGCGCAGTTACCCCAATGACGATGATCCGATCATTGAAGCTATTCGTGACGCGATCCGGAGAAAGCCCAGAGGTCACGATTTCGATTATTCGCGACGCCGGGTGGCCGGGCGCGTGCCGCGTCATATGAGTCATACGGGCGGTTGAGGACACCAACTGCCGATTGCAAATCACCAACGGCAAAAATGGAGAATGGTATGAGTGATCAGAAAGTTCACAAGACAGATGGCGAATGGCGGCAACAGCTGTCGGAACTCGCCTATCGTGTTACCCGCAAGGCCGCGACCGAAAGACCCTTCACCAATGATAATTTCCCGAAAACCGATGGCGTTTTTCGTTGCATCTGCTGTCAGGCCGAACTCTTTGACTCGCAAGCCAAATTCGATTCGGGCACGGGGTGGCCATCATTCTTTGCACCGATCAATGGCACCATTATTTGCGAGCGCGAAGATCACAGCCTGTTTCGCCGGCGTACCGAGGTCGTTTGCGGGCGTTGTGACGCCCATCTCGGTCATGTTTTTGCCGATGGACCGCAGCCAACGGGGTTACGCTACTGCATCAATGGCGTCGCGCTCGAATTCGCGCCGCGCTCATATGTGGATGAATCCAAATCATCAATCGAGGAGGAAAGTGCTGCATAATGTGGGGCCATGTGGTCCTCACTTCCAGTTTGAAGCACCCCCATTCGGGGGTGAATTTGTACCTCTCTCTTATGAACATGTCATGTTCAACCCTGAAGCCGTGGTTGCCTAACTTTTCGTCACAATCACACTGTTTGGGCACGCAGTGTGGTTCAGAACAATCTGATCCCGGGTCTTTTGATTGAGGGTAACTGCGTACCTCTTCTTGGAGTCGAGTTTTACGTCATGTCACGCAATGATATCAGCGGCGTCTCCGGCGAGAGCGATTTGGACGGCGACGAGGGGCAGCATCCGCCGCACTCGCAGATACTTATCCTGATTGTCACCAATTCTCAGGTTGATTGACGCGCCATATTTTTGCGTAAAGCGAGATTTTCCTGACATGACAAGGGTGAGGGAGCTTATAAACTTGGGTAGACAATGTACCGGATCAAACACATGTGAGATTCTGAGCGGTGACGGCCCAGTCCCGGGAACACGAAGTGAGGGCGGAGCCCGAACGGAGGGGACCCGGGAACTTTCAACTGTGTCCTGTTGAAAGACCCCGCACGACGTCATCAAAACCCTGGATGACCGCGGCTGGAAAATCGGTGAGATTGAGCAATGTCTCCTTGCGCACACGTTTGCCCTCACGCCAGGAGCGGCGCATCAGGACGGTGTTGCGTCCGCGTTTGTTGGGGATAAACTCGATTCCGACAGCCATGGTTCTGCCTCACTGGCATGACACTGGGAACACAATTACAGGTTACGAAAAGACCCGTGACCAATAGACAAAGGGCCTCAGGGGTAAATTACAACTGTTTCAAGGGTGAAGGTCAGTTTATGAAATCTCAATAAACTGATACAGTTGAAACGGCGGCTGTCGAAGGCGGATTTCAACACGGCAACAGGTGATTGGATCAATCAGGGCAGCCGCTATCCTTCGCCGAAGACCACGCCGCGTGGCCGGCGCTGGCGCGATCTGTTTCTTCACGCCTGATGCCGACATATGAGAAAAATAAATATAATGAGATCAAATATTTATGATTCTAACTCTGAGCTCAAACAGGGAAAATAATCTTCACAGGTTCCCTCCCGTAAAACATCTGCCGTCGCGCAATGCAATCCACCGCCGAATGCGTAGGCGTCCCGGAGATCCACCTCAATCACTTCAAATCCAAGCTTATCCAGTTGTGTCGCCTGATAAACTTCAGACTTTTCAACACATACTGTCTTTTGATCCAGAATGAGGACATTCATGGACAGCCAGACAGAAGAATAGCAGAGGGGTGGCGGTTCATTATGTGCGGGCTGCGCCGCATCAATGATCTGCCAGTCGTTACGCTGAAACAATTCCCGCTGTTCTTCCGGCAGTTTCCGCTGTGGATTACTGATGATCAGTCCGGGTCGTAAAGGCATAAAAGTCGCATCAATATGAATCGGATAAGGATCACCGGGAAAGTTAACGGCGTGTACGCGATGATCACGAAAATGTCGCCGCAGCCACTCAATTCCCTTCAAATTGGTGGTGAATCCATGCTGCACGATCAAGTCTTTGCCAAATCGCAGGACATCAGCAGCATCGAACAGCGGCTCTTCCTCCGTGGTGACGAAATGCTTGCGTGCGGTCCAATCAAGACGTTGTTGGAGGGATATTCCGGAATTCAAATAGTCAGGACGATAGTCACGATCGGTCAGGCGAGGTTTCGGTGCGGCTTCATGTCGAAAATCAGGATCCTGTTCCCAATAGGACTGCAAGAGAGGACGGTAGCACAGATATTCAAACCAGCGGCACCGATATGACATGGTCGCCTCGAGAATTTCCTCGCCGACAGTCAGCAAAACATCACGCGCGGGCATACAGCCAAACATAGTCCCGGCATAAAAGTCAGGCGTTGATACGGGCCGGGAAAAATCGAGGGGTTGAGGTCTGTCAACACGAATCCCCCGTTTTCGTAAAATATTGGCAAAATCTTCAAGCAACGCATTGCCACGTTCAATACTGTCCTGAGGTCGCCGCCCGCACCGGCCTCTCATTTCACAATCATTGGGGATCTTTGCATCCAAGGCTGGCTCAACGGGTGGAATATGACAGTCAGTTGCGTATCCCAAAATGACATGTTTAAGCGGGTCCCATTCGTTCCAACTGCAGACTCTCACCTGAGATTTTTCCATCATCTGAATCATTCCAACGATCAGCGAATTCTCTTTTGACAGCAAGATTCAGAATATGTGTTGAATCAGGTCAGTACTGCATCGCCCTACACCATGTTAACGTGAAACGACACCATCAAGATGGTGTTTTCCCGCCGCGTGCGGGAGATCCCTGAACCCTCTCGTGTCGCATGATCTGCCATGCAAGCTGCCAAAATTTCATATGCATATGAAGGGCAGGAGTCAGGTCAGTTTGGTGCATCTCGACCGGCAGTTGAGCGTATGGCGTAGCGCGAGTCATTTCCGAGGCCAAATTCCAAGAGTGAACTCGCCAACCAAACCCTCCTCAAATGGCTCAAGGTAACTGCTCACCCCCATGATTCCGTCCTGATGCCGGGCCGCCCGCAGGCGCGGG
>JAPOTI010000060.1 GCA_026709265.1 Paracoccaceae bacterium
AAAAGGGGGAGTGGAATCGGAAGGAATCGGCCGCGCGAAGGGGGATTGACCCGCCAGGTCGTGGCCCTCACGGATGCTGTCGGACATCGGATCCGGTTTGGGGTTCTGCCGGGTCAGACCCATGATCTCAAGGCTGGACCTGAACTCCGGGACGATCTCACCTGTGAGATGTTGATGGGCGACAAGGCCTTTGACGCGGATGGGGTGCTGGAGACAGTGGCGGAACGCGGAGCCACGGCGGTGATCCCACCGAAGTCAAACCGCAGCACACCCCGCGATTTTGACCGCGACGCCGATCAGGAACGGCATCGGATTGAGACTGTCTTCGCGACAATCAAGGAGGCCCACAGTCTCGCCACGCGTTCCGACAAGACCCGCGCAAGCTTCGCAGCCGGGATTGACCTGATGGCCGGCGTGGTGGCCGCACGATCATTGTCAACGGGGCTTAACCAACATCTACGACCTCGACGGGCTGGTGAGGCGGTTGAAAAAGCTCGAGCCGGAATTTCGTGAGGTGGATGAGGACGCCAAGAAGACTCGTCGGGCAGTTTCCAAGCGGGGATACCGCCGAAACCGAACCGTCGGCAAGGCCAAATCGTCATGATCGGGTTTGGGGCGCAAACACAAACCCCGGGCGCATACCGTTTGGCAGAGGCGGGTCCGGAGTGTACACGATGAATATAGAAGATGGCCGCCGGGAAGTCAACGACTTCTGTTACACAGACAAAATCCTTGATGATCTTGAGGTTTGCCTCTCTCATGAACGTCTTAGCACCTATCTCGCGGCCGCCGATAGAGATCGGGAAATGGCAGTCCGTCTCCATATCCGGAATACTGCGGTCAGCGCCGCATTCTACGGACCTCTGCAGGTCTTAGAGGTCGCACTGCGCAACGCCATGAATCGCCGCCTCGGTGAAGTATACGGCAGGGCTTGGTACGACAATGATCAAGCAGGTTTCGACCGACTCGCCATGGAACGAGTCTCGCGTGCCAAGAGTCTCGCGTGCCAAGAGTGAGTTGGCGAGAGGTGGGCACGATGGCGATCCGCACCGGGTCGTGGCAGCCCTGTCCTTCGGATTCTGGGCTTCATTGCTGGGTCCTGGGGGCACTAGGGCCAACTGCGAGATGACGCTTTGGCGCCCCGCTCTGCGCGGGATTTTCCCGCAATGCACCCGGTTGACCCGCCGACAAGCCCACGAGCCGTTGAACGCATTACGGACATTGCGTCACCGGATTGCTCACCATGAACCGATACTCTCAAGGAATCTATTTGACGAACATAAGCGCATTCTGGAAGTCGCCGGGTGAATTTCACCGATGATCCGGGTATGGATCAAACACCATAGCCGTGTTCCCACTGTTCTCAACACTGCAGGGGGTGTTGGTGACATTTGGTTCTGACCGCTCACTGCCCGCAGGTTAGGGGATCCAGATGTCATTTGTCACAAATAACACCACCGTGCGCACTGCAATGACACACGGCACAGGGTCATGGCAAGGGTGCACCGGGGGATATTCGACAGATTATTGCGCCTCAATCAACCTGAGAATTTGCGACAAACAGGGTAAGAATCTGAGATCGTGTCGGAAGCTACCCCTCTCGCTTCACAATCGACCAAGCCGACAGATTTGATGGCTTTCCACGATCCCGGACCAACCGTCGGGTTTGGCACGCAGAAAACTGCCGATCTGATGCGCGATCTCAATTGTAGACGGGTTGACCCGTCTGCGTTAATTGTCAATTATGAGCAAGGTCAAGCGATCAACCGTCAAACCCTCGAAGTCCAAGCCATCTCAGCCGCAATCCGATGCGCGGCTGAAGGCCGCCCTCCGAGCAAATATCAAACGCCGGCGGCAGCAGGCGCGGGCGCTGAGCAGCCACGACAATAACGGGACAGACAACACTGTGAGAGGCGACTAGATGGACGCAATTGTCGTCAAGGGAGGCAATGTTCTCAGGGGGTCCATTACTATCGCAGGAGCAAAAAATTCCTGCCTTGCACTGATGCCGGCAGCATTGCTCTCGGATCAACCACTCACTCTCTCCAACGCGCCCCGTCTGTCCGATATCCGGACCATGGCCCGTCTGCTGCAAACGATTGGTGTTGAAGTTCAGGAAATGGACGACGGCCGCGTCTTGTCCATGAGTGCGCATCAACTCACGCAGGTGCGTGCCGATTACGAAATCGTGCGAAAGATGCGCGCCTCTATCCTGGTTCTCGGGCCATTGCTGGCGCGCGAGGGAAATGCCGTCGTCTCACTGCCCGGTGGTTGTGCAATCGGGGCGCGCCCTGTCGACCTCCATCTCCATGCGTTGGAAAAGCTCGGTGCCAAGATAGAGCTCAGTGATGGATATGTTCACGCCACAGTCAATTCGTCATCGTTGCGCGGCACAACGGTCAGTTTCCCCTCGCGATCCGTTGGGGCCACGGAAAATATCATGCTGGCCGCAGTTCTGGCCAAGGGTGGAACGAAAATCGAGAATGCCGCCTGTGAGCCGGAAATCACTGACCTCGCTGACTGCCTGCGAAAAATGGGGGCACGAATTGCTGGCGATGGGACCCCCACAATCGAAATTGAAGGTACTGATTCACTCAATGGTGCAACCCACATCACCATTCCGGATCGAATCGAAACCGGGACCTACATGCTGGCCGCTGCAATTACGGGTGGGGAACTGACATTGCGGAACGCGCGCGTCGACCTTCTCCCGGCATTTTGCGAAAAACTGGATGCCGCCGGTGTGCAGATCGACTCCGGGGATGGCACCATCAATGTTCGCAACAGGCGCGAGCGACTGAAGGCCGTAGATGTGGCCACCCAACCATATCCTGGCTTCCCAACCGATCTTCAGGCGCAGTTCATGGCGGCGATGAGCCTCGCCGAAGGCACCAGTCGACTTGACGAAAGAATATTTGAGAATCGATTTATGCACGCTCCTGAGTTGGCCCGAATGGGTGCCGACATCCAGATCTCCGGAGGATCCGCGCGGGTACATGGGGTGAAATCATTGCGCGGTGCACCCGTGATGGCCACTGATATCCGCGCCTCGGTCTCACTGATTTTGGCGGGACTTGCGGCGCATGGTGAAACGACTGTCAGCCGTGTCTATCATCTTGACCGGGGCTATGAGAGAATCGAAGACAAGCTTGCTGCCTGTGGCGGCGATATCCGGAGAATCAACTGATGACGGATGCAGGATATGAAGATGCTCAATTCAGTCCGCTGCGCCTGCGTGCTTGTGATCAGGACGATCTCAGGGTTGTCTCGGCAATGGCTCAGGATGCGGTTTTTAAGCGCAAGAACCTGTCCTTCGATCCCGGACGACGGGAATTCGCCCTTCTGCTGAACCGGTTTCGCTGGGAGATAGAGCCTGAAAATCATCAGAAGCGCGGCGGCCATGAAAGGGTGCGCTCAGTGCTCAAAATCTCCGATATTCTGGACATCAATATCTCGGAATTGGCCGAATCGTCAGCGCCCGACGTCTTTTCTCTTCTCAGTCTTGCCTTTGAAAATGATAATGACATTGCGGGCAGTCTCAGGCTCATCCTTTCAGGTGATCGAGAGATCCTGCTGAATATCGAATGTATCGAAGTTTCGTTGACAGATGTTGCGGATCCATATCCTGCATCCTCGAAAACGGTTCCGAACCACAGTTGACCATCGCCATGTCAAGAATCCTGCGCACCGATCAACCTGATTTCGAGGCCGCATTTCAGAATCTGCTGACTGCGCGCAAAGATGTCAGTGCGGACGTTGCCCAGCGTTCAGCACAGATCATCGACAGAGTGAGGAGCGGAGGAGACCCCGCTCTTTTTGCGCTGACCGAAGAGCTTGACGGTTGCACCATCAGTGCAGAGTCGATCCGAATTGGCAACGAGGAAATTGCATCCGCAGTCGAAGCGACACCGACTTCATGCCGGGAGGCCGTTGATTTGGCCGCTGATCGTATCGCGGACTACCATCGTCGGCAGAAGCCGGAAGACCATGCGTTCACATTGCCGGATGGAAGTCTGCTCGGCTGGCGTTGGCGCCCTGTTGACTCGGCAGGAATCTATGTGCCCGGCGGTTCTGCCTGCTATCCCTCATCTGTGTTGATGAATGCGGTGCCAGCGAAGGTGGCGGGAGTCCAGAATCTCGTGATGACGGTTCCAACGCCCGGTGGGACAATCAATCCGCTGGTTCTGTATGCCGCCCACCGTGCCGGCGTTGATGTCATTCTTCGCATCGGCGGCGCTCAGGCGATCGCCGCACTGGCTTATGGTACGCAATCAGTTCCTGCAGTCGACATGATTACCGGACCCGGCAATGCTTACGTCACTGCAGCCAAAAAACTGGTCTATGGTGAAGTGGGAATCGACCTGCTCGCTGGTCCCTCCGAAGTTGCCATCATTGCCGATGACAGTATTGACCCGGAATGGATTGCTGCCGACCTGCTGGCGCAAGCGGAACATGACGAAGATGCACAGTCCCTCCTGCTGACCACAAGTGCCAATCTGGCTATTTCCGTCGCTGACAAGATCGCCCGCCAGCTTCAGCGCCTGCCAAGACGCTCGATTGCCAGCGCAAGTTGGGAACAGCATGGTGCCATTGTCGTTGTGCGCCAGCGCAAAGAGTTGATTGACCTGGCGAACCGAGTTGCCGCTGAACATCTGCAGGTTTGCGCCGCCGAGCCACAAGAGTTGATCGACGGAATTCGCCATGCTGGAGCTATTTTTTCCGGTGCCTGGACACCGGAAGCGATCGGCGACTATGTCGCGGGGCCCAATCATGTTCTGCCAACTTCCGGAACAGCACGTTTTGCGTCCGGCCTGTCGATTCTCAATTTCATGAAGAGAACGACCATCACCAGAATGTCTTCAGACTCGTTTGCAAATATTGCCCCCGCAGGAGAAACCCTTGCGGTAGCTGAAGGATTGGACGGACATGCACGTTCGCTCCGCCTGCGGCTTGATGAACTTGGCAGGAAACGGGATGACCGAAACTAACCGAATCTTCGAGGCCGAGATCGACAATCCCACCGAAGGTGCTGTTGCCCACGATATCGAACAGGAGCGTAAGGTGGCAATCTACGATCTTTGCGCTGGAAACACGTTTGCTATCGTTCCACGCGGCGGACGTCAGCCACCGGTTGGGCCTTACAAACTCTTGCTCCGCCTCGGAGAAAATCATGCTGTCTTTGATATTCGAACCCAGACGGGCAGCGAGATACTGGCAATTCACATGTCGATGGCACAGTTCCAAGAACTGTTGAAGTCCTATGGCTCTGTGTGTCGTCAGTATTTTGATGCGGTGCGTAGCCGTCCACGCGATGTCATCGAACAAACTGACCGTATCCGCAGGGTAATTCACGATCAGGGGGCCGAGCGCCTACTGGAACGGCTGTCAGGCAAGATCGAAACGGACTCAGATACAGCGCGCCGCTTGTTTACCCTTCTCTTTGCTGCCCAGCCGAATCGTTAGGTGAGACGATGCCGCGGCGATTGCCCACTTCGGTCCTGTTCTGCTGCGACTTTAATGCGGTACGTTCACCAATGGCCGAAGGAATCATGAAGAAGATCTTCGGACAGCGGATCTACGTGCAATCGGCGGGCGTGCGCAGCGATCTGGGCATTGACGGATACGCGGTCGCCGTCTGTCAGGAGATTGACGTTGAATTGTCCCGTCACCGGTCACGCGCCATGCATGAGATGCACAATCTTGGTGACGATTTGGCAAGTTTTGAGTTGATCGTCGCGCTGTCACCCGCGGCCCAGAAAACCGCCAGTGAACATACCCGTCTGTTTTCTCTTGACCTGGAATACTGGCCGGTGCTTGACCCCACCGGGATGAGTGAAAGGCGGGACATACAGATGACGTATTTCCGCCAGACTCGCGATCAAATCCACCAAAAGATCATCGATCGTTTTGGCGGGGAACCATCATGACAGTCGGGATCCACCCCGTCCCGTCCAAGCCACAAGATATTTGCACCCTACCTCTTCATGTGCAGTCGTATCCGCGTCAGTCGCACATTTCATTGATCCGCTTCAATGAAAAGCCGCCCAATGATTTCGGATTCTGTGAACACCCATTGAAGCCATCAGACTCAAGTGGATCAGGATCCTGACTGAATCTGATATGCCAATCAACAACTTGTTCGATCATCTTGGCAAGTTAGCCGAAGACTCACTGGCCCTGTGGGATTTGCCTGGTGGCGCAAAAGCCCGGTTGATTAACGTCTCCGAGAACATGACATATCTTGTGGAATGTCCGAGTGGATTTCGTGCAATTCTGCGGATTCACAGGGATGCGTATCACACCTACCGGGAAATTGAATGCGAGCTTGCCTGGATCGCTGCATTGCGCCACGAGCAAGTTGTCTTGACGCCAGATCACTATCTCGGTCGCGACGGTAACCCCATTCAAACTAGCTGCGTTTCTGGCCTTCGAGCGCCACGACATATGGTTCTTTTTCAGTTCGTCGAAGGAGATGCCCCTGACGAGAGTGGCGCTTTGACACAAAATTTTGAAAAACTGGGGGCAATCGCAGCGCAATGTCACACGCATGTCCGCGGCTGGAGGAAGCCTGACAGGTTTGAACGCATAACCTGGGATGTCGACGCTGTGTTCGGATCAAACCCGACGTGGGGTGACTGGCGTCGTTCGCCGGGTATGACATCCAGAATTGCGCGCATCCTTGAACAGGTACAAGGTACCATCATCAACAGGCTGGAAAGGTTTGGTAAATCCGAGAACCGTTTCAATCTCATTCATGCGGACATGCGTTTAGCGAACCTCCTGATCGATGGAAACAAAACCCATCTCATCGATTTCGACGATTGTGGCTGGGGCTGGTTCATGTACGATTTCGCTGCCGCGATCAGTTTCATTGAAGATGATCCGCGGATTCCAGATCTCAAGGCTGCCTGGTTACGCGGGTACAGGACGGTCCGCAGGATTAGCGACGCCCAAGAAGCCGAAATTGACACTTTCGTCATGCTCCGGCGCATGGCACTTCTCGCGTGGATAGGTAGTCACATTGAAGCCCCGGAACCGCAGCAACGCGCGCCGGATTTTGCAGCCAATTCGGCCCGCTTGGGCCAGATTTATCTGGACAACTTCGCCCATTGATAGCAGCCATTTCTTGAACAGATGAATGAAACCGTCATTCCAGACAATGCCAAACGACTCCGCCGGGCACGAGACAGGGTTCTTGAGATTATTGTCGGGCATAACGCCGGCACAGCGGAAATTGATTGATTTCACTGCAATGAACTTGCAATCATCAACATGATTCTCAGTCACGGCGTATCCCTCGAGGATCTTGCTTGTTTTCTGCAATAGATCAATAGATGAGGTACCTGCCCGCATAACTGACCCCACCGCGTCACCATCGTCTCAAACCAATCTCCCTCTTTTCAACCTGCAATAAATCTGGCATCGTAGCTGCTCACCCCCATGATTCCGTCCTGATGCCGGGCCGCCCGCAGGCGCG